>JAZRAM010000100.1:0-13122 GCA_045634565.1 Bacilli bacterium | reverse complement strand
AAACAAAAAAATGTTTTAAAAACTAGAAAACAAATGAACGAAGAAAGTTTTATCATTAAAGAATTAAAAAATATGGACGATAATAGATTAAGATATATATATTTTGAATGTTTTGGAAAAAGGGAAACAAACAAAAAAATTATTTTAGATAATATAAATAAATTGCAAAAAAATAGTAAAATTTATAAAAATTTATATGATATTTTAAAATTAACAGCTACAACAAAAAAATAAATGATATAATAGTTTTGGTGGTTGTATGCTAAAAATAGATAAATTAGATCATTATGGAAGAGGAATAACTAAATTAGATAACAAAACTGTTTTTGTTGAAAATGCCTTACCTGATGAAATAGTAGAAATAAAAATAAATAAAGAAAAGAAAAATTATATAGAAGCAAGTGTATTAAAATATATAAAAAAAGCCAATAAAAGAATTGACACTGAATGTCCTTATTATAACTTTTGTGGTGGATGTAATATAATGCACTTATCATATGAAGATCAATTAAAATTTAAACAAGATAAAATTGAAAATATAATAAATAAGTATTTAAAAACAAAAGTAAAAATTAATAACATTATACCATCTAATAAAAACGAATTTTATAGGAACAAAGTAACATTCCAAGTAAAAGAAAATATAGGTTTTTATAAAAATAATACTTATGATATTATTAATATTGATAATTGTATAATAAGTAATAAGTTAATAAATGATTCTATTAAATATCTTAAAATGTTAACTTTAAAAGACATAACTAAAATAACTTGCAGAACAAGTTCAAATGAACTTATGATTATTATGGAAACAAATAATGTAGATTTAGATATAACGCCTTTAAAAGATATTGCTAATTCTATATATTTAAAAGTAGATAATAAATATATTAATGTTTTTGGAAATAAATATATATATGAAGAATTAGAAAATTATAAATTTAAAATATCTCCCGACTCTTTCTTTCAAATAAATATAGATACTTGTTTAAAACTATATAACAAAGTTAAAGAATATGTTGGAATTAATAAAAATGTTATTGATTTATATTGTGGTACCGGATCTATAGGAATATTTATTAGTGAAAATAACAATGTATTTGGTATAGAAATAAATGAATCAGCAATTAAAGATGCAGAAGAAAATAAAAAAATTAATAAAATTAATAATATAAATTTTATATGTGGTGATAGTGGAAAAAAATTAAACGGATTAAATTTCGATCCAGATATTATAATTGTAGACCCTCCAAGAAGTGGCCTAAATAAAGAAACTATCGATAATATTTTAAGGTTTAATCCTAAACAAATCATTTATGTTTCATGTGACCCAATGACACTTACACGAGATTTAAATATTTTAAATAAATATTATAATATAAAAGAAATAACACCTTTTGACATGTTTCCTAACACACATCATATAGAAAATATTGCTTATTTAACAAAAAAGGTGTAAAGAAGTGTATAATTTTAAAAAAAACTACAAAAAAGTAGTTTTTTCTATTTTTTTTGCCATATATTGATGATAAAATTTAATTGATATAATATAAGGAGGTAATTATGGTATATAAATGTGCAGAATATAAACCTTTATTTAATACCCCTATGAAAAGAAAGCAAGAAGTTGCTATAGCAACCGCTATTATGAAAATATTAAATAAAAATAAATATGATAATTTAGAGGAATTTATAACAAAAAATCCAAATTATCAAGATTTTTTTAAAAAATTTAGTACTGAGCCAATTATATTAAATTTCCGACACGAATTAAAACACTTTAAAGAAGAAGACTACATAAAAGTATTAGAAAATCTTAGATTACTTACTAAATCAAAAAAAGAATTTGAACAAGAAAATATAAAAACAACTAATTTAGATAATAAACAATTTAATTCTTTTAAAGGGAAAGATAAAACTTATTTCATAGATAATTCTAATTCAAATAAATCAATTGAAGAACAAATGAAAGACTTACAACCAACTCAACAAGATTTTCAAACTACTGACGAAAAACAAAATACTGAAAACATGTTTAAAGAATTAGAAACTAAAAAAGAAGGTTTAAATCTTAATTATTTACATGAAATAAATTATGATTTATTAAGTAATGATGAAAAAGTTTTATTTCAAATTGCAAACGATTATCAACAAGGAATAACAGGTGTTATAAAAGTTGATTTAAAAAAAGGAATTATTGTAGATGAATTAGATAACGTTATGAAGATTGAAGAAATAAACGGAAGTTTCACAATAATTAAAGATGATAAAGGAGTAGAAAAAGACGAAATTGTAACAAAATCATTTCAAAAAACATTAGCTCCTAATAAAAATAATATTTATAGTAACTAGAAAGGATAGATTTATGAATAATAATATGAATTTCGATCCTATGACAGGACAACCAATTAATCAAAATAATATGAATAACAATATTCCTAATACCGGATCAATCAATACAGTTGAACAAAATAATGTGATAGTACAACCACAGATTTTAAATGATACAAATATTGTTGAGCAAGAACAACCTAATATAATTAGTGCTCAACAAATGATGCAAAACATACCAACTGTTGAACAATCTAAACAAGAATTTATAAACAATACTCAAGCAAATAGTTCTGCAAAAAGAGAAGAAAGTAAAGACGGACCAAATATTGCATTTATAATTATTCTATTTGTAATTATATTTGCAGCAATATTCTTCTTATTCCCTTATTTACAAAAAACATTATAAAAAATCTTTAGAAATTTCTCTAAAGATTTTTATTTTAATTTTAATACTTGACCTATGCTTAATAAAGTCGTCCCTAAATTGTTTATTCTTATAAGTTCATCTACTGTTGTATTGTTGTTTTGCGCTATCTTATACAAGCTATCTCCTTTTTTTACTATATAGGTATTATTATTTGTAACAGTAGGTATTTTTAATACTTGACCTATACTAAGTAAATTACTTGTTAAATCATTTAAACTTTTTAATTCATTTACGGTTGTATTATAGTTTTGAGCAATCTTATATAAACTGTCACCACTTTTCACTATATAAGTGTTACTGCTGACATTTTTAACCGGTATTTCTAAAACTTGACCTATACTTAATGCGGTAGAAGTTAAATTATTCAACTGCATTATTTCACTTACAGTCGTATCATAATTTTGGGCTATTTTGTATAAACTATCTCCTTTTTTTACAACATATATATTTTGTTTTGGTTCTTCTTTCACTATAGTAGGTATTTTTAATACTTGACCTATACTAAGCATTGAACTTGTGAGTCCATTTGCACTTTTTAAATCAGATACACTTACATTATATTTTTTAGCAATACTCCATAAACTATCACCACTTTTAACTGTATAATAATTTCCACCTTCTACAGGTACATACGTTAAGTTTAAATATTCTATTAATGCCCTTACAACTGCTTCAGCATAATTTTGCCAGTTGTTTTTTAATTGATTTACATCGTCTCCTGTACTATCTAAAAATCCATATTCTACAGTTATAGATTCTGTGTCCCCTGTATTTCTTTGCATAAAATAATAATCTTTAGATGTATCACTTGGTAATCTTCTTTGATATGCTTTCCTAATGTTTTGCCCTTCATTCCCTAATTCCTTTAAAATTAAATTAGATAACGTATCTTTATTTCTAAGAGCATAAATTACTTCAGCACCATCCCCACCACCTGCATTTATATGATTAGAAATAACAATTACATCACTTCTATCTCCAAATGCATTTAAAACTCTATTAACTCTTTCATTAGGACTTAATGTTTCATCAGTAGTTCTAGTCATTTTGACATCTAAACCTAATTCTCTTAGTCTATTATATATATACTCTGATATTTTTAAAGCATATTCTTTTTCTATTATTCCATTACCAGATGCACCAGGATCATTACCGCCATGTCCCGCATCAATTACAACTTTTGCCATATTATCACTCCTACACTATTATATTCAACCATAAAAAAAAGGTATCTAAATACCTTATAACTCTACATTAACTTTATAATAAATACCACCTCTATAATATGTTATTTCAATATTATTTCCTTTTTCTTTTTTATAAAGTTCTTCTCTTAATTCATTTACATTACTTGTTGTAATCCCATTAAATTTAGTAATTACATCTCCATTTTGTAAACCTGATTTATGCAACACACCTAATTCATTTAATTCAAGTAAAACTACACCATCTACTTCTACATTTATTCCATATTGATTCAACAGTTCAGTATTAGCAGAATTGCACATAACAGCGCCTAAATTAGTTCTTTGTAGTTCATGGTTTTCTAATTTTCTTACTATATCCATAACAAAGCTAATAGGTAATGCATAAGCAATATTTTTATTTCCCTCTTTAATAAACATCATACCAATTACTTTATTACTTTTATTTAATAAAGGTCCACCACTATTACCATTACTTACATCAATATCAAGCTCTATTGCATTTAAATTACTAGTGCCATGTGTTGTTTCTATCATAATTTTTTGTTCAGTATTAATAATTTTACCATTACTTTTAATATTTATATTTTTTAATCCAAATGGATTACCAATAGCAATAACTTTATCTTCTTTTTTTAACTTACTACTATCGCCAATAACAACTTCTTTTAAATCTAATTTATCTTCTATTGTCAAAACTGCAATATCAGTATATTCATCATAATTTAATATATTAGCTTTAATCTTTTTCTTATCACTATTATAAACATATATATCACTATATCCTTCTATAACGTGATAACTAGTAACAATATAATTCTTGCCACTATCTACCTTATAGACAAATCCAGTACCACTTCTTATGCTTACTTCATCTATACATTCTATATATACAACTGAATCGTTTATATCATTTATATTAAATATTAAAACAGTTATAAAACTACCTAATATCAATAAAACAACACTCATATAAACTAATATTTTTTTCATTATTTTATCTCTACTATATCTCTCCAATTATCTGGAAAACCAATTTTATTTAAAAAGTTATTTATAGGAAGTATATTTGTCTTTCCTTCTAGCATATCAATTTCATACCCTATTTCATTAACAAACTCTCTAAACTCTTTATCAGTTAATAACTGTTTCATTATTATAACTACTGAGAACAAATCATTCTTACCATAGTTATATTCTCCATCAGTCATATCAACATCAAGTAGGTGGTGATACCTAGTATCCGGTATTTGTTTTTGAGTTCTATGATCATATAAAATATCTTCATGAGCACATAAATTTCTATAATTTGATAATATTGATAAATAAATTACTAAAGATTCTACATCTAAATTATATATAGAAGCAATCTCTATTTGGTCTGAATCATCTAATATATCATATAATTCCGCAACAATACCAAAACTTAATACTTTAACTAAGATCCATAAAGGAATATAGCCATAATTAGTAACGTAATGCATAGTAGCTGAATGATGTTTTACATTAGTTCTTATTTGTCTTTTAACTTTATTAAGCACATCATGAACTTGTCTATTTTTCATAGGATCTTTTGAATAATTTTTAGGATTTAAATATTCCTTTTCTTTATAACCATATTTCTTAGATAATTGATAACTTATTAGAGACTTAATATTATTTTCTACTATAAGTAAGTTTTTAAAAAATATATTTCTTACTCTTCTATCAAATACAAACATAGCATACAACTCTTCAAAAGTAGTTCCTGATATAAACTTTTCGTCTTTTCTAGATTTCATAAAAAGATGTCTATAACCACTTATAAAGAAATAATTTTCTCTAAGTAATATATTTTTAGACTTATCTATATCATTTATGACTAAACCTCTAGATTTTAATATTTCTATTTGTTCATCGAGATTTTTAAATGTTTTCTTACCCATACCATCACCATTATAATTATACTATAAATAAATAAAAAATACTAGAAAAATCTAGTATTCATATATTCCAAGTATTTTTTCTTGTTCTGTTTCAGTTAAATCATCAAGTACCCATTCATCTCCAGATTTAGTTAATGAAAAATAAATAGTATATTTAACTCTTTCTTTGTTATCCTCTAATAAACCTAGTTTATAATCATTAAACATACTTTCATCAAACATTCCTTCTTCATCCAAAAATTCAGCTTCATTAGTTGTTCTATAAGTTTCTGCTTCTTTTAGAGCTTTAGTATAATCATTTACTTCAATTTCTGCTTCTACAGTTGCTTTATCTCCATTGACAGTTTCTTCTTTTATTGTATAAGTTAAATCTTGATAATGTTTTTTCATTACATCTCTATAAGTTGTTTTTTGATCTTCATCAAACGCTTCTGCTTGTGCGACTAAAGTATCTAATTCACTAAGTACATTTGAATCTAAAGTTTGATAATTATTTAAATATGTTTCTACCTTTTTAGTTGGTGTGTTATCCATATTACCTATAGAACATCCTGTAAGTACTAAAGCAAATCCAAGTATTCCTAATACTTTTTTCATAAAAAATCCCTCCCCTAATAATATGGGAGAGATTTTTTTATTTATACATTAATTTTTTGTTTTGTTATATATATCTTCTATTGTTTTCTTATCATTGTTATAAATGTTAGTAGCACTTTGTTTTAATTCATCTTTATTTTCTTCATACCAATTCTTAGTTTTATCTATCCATCCATTTATAGTATTTTTATCATTTTCTATAATTTCATCATTTTTTTCTTTTAATTCATCTTTATTAGTATTATACCAATCTTTAGCATTATTATAAGTATCTTTAACCTTATTAGTAACTTTATCTAAAGTTGATTCTTCTTTTATAGTTTCTTCATTATTTTCAACAGCAGGATTTTCTATAGTATTGTTTGGTTTTTGCTCTACAACTTGATCAGTATTGCTTTGTTCTTGTTTTATTTCTTCTTTTTGTTCAGTTTTTATTTCTTCTTTATTTTCTTTAATTTGTTCTTTTATTTCAGTATCTTTGTTTTCATATACATTTATAGTTACATTGTTTTCTGTTTTTTTACATCCACAAACTAATAAACATATAGCAAACATAGCTAATAATTTTTTCACTTCAACCACCTACGAAGTATTCTACCATCTAATATTAATATTGTCAAACTCCGTATTTTAACCTTTTTTTCTTTAAAATTAACTTTCTTACTATATCAAAAGGTATAACTGTAAAAGCAAATAAAATCATTATTTCAAATTCAAATAAAGATAGTCCACTTGTTCTAAATATAGACCCACCATAATATATAAGCAATATTTGAACAATAACTATAAATGAAATTATAAACAAGAATACTTTATTTTTTAATATATTAGCAAGTATATTTAATCTATGAGTTCTAGCATTAAAACAATTGAATATATCTATAAAAATAAATAAACCGAAGAATGCTGTATATAAATATGTCTCATTTCTAAATAAATTACTTATAAAAGGAACTTTCAAAAATAGTATACAAATAAGTGATGAAAATATACCTGTAAAAAATATTTGATTTATCATATATTTATTTATTATAGGTTCATCCTTTTTCTTAGGCGTTTCTTTCATATATTCCTTTAATGGCGGTTCAAATGAGAATGCAAGTCCAGCAAAAGTATCCATTACCATATTTATCCATAACATCTGGATTACAGTTATAGGCATTTCAATATTTATAAATGGACCAATTATTGATAAAGATAAGGCACATAAGTTTATAGTTAATTGAAGTATTATAAACTTTCTTATACTTTTAAAAATTGTTCTACCAAACAAAATTGCTTTAGATATAGATAAAAAATTATCGTCTAAGATTACTATATCACTAGCTTCTTTAGCGACTTCTGTTCCACTCCCCATACCAAATCCTACATCTGCTTTTTTTAAAGCCGGAGCATCATTTACTCCATCACCTGTCATACCTACTACTAAATCCATCTCTTGACATATTCTAACTAATCTACTTTTATCAGTTGGAAGACTTCTAGCAACTACTGATATTTGAAAAATCTTACCTTTTAACTCTTCATCACTTAGTTTATTTAATTCTTCACTAGTTAAAACTAAATCTCCTTCTTTATATATACCAACTTCTTTAGCAATAGATTTAGCAGTATCTTTATTATCTCCTGTTATCATTACAGTTTTAATATGAGCATCATTTACAAGACTAACCCCTTCTATTGCTTCTTTCCTTATATCATCTTTTATAAGAATTATTCCAACTAAACATAAATATTTTAAATCATTCATACTTCTATTCTTACTAGTAGCAAGTACCAATGCCCTAATTCCATTCTTAGTATTTTCTTTTATTAAGCTTTCTATCTTACTAATATTAAGTATTTTTCTAATACTTCCAAAATTATCATAATAACTAATACAATTCTTTAACAATACTTCAGGAGCACCCTTTATTAAATTAACTCCATCTACCTTTGTCACAGAATACTTATTCTTACTATCAAAAGGAATAATATCTTCCTTTTTAATTCTTTTATTATCATTTTTAAAAAATGATAGAATTGCTCTGTCGGTAATATTCCCACCTATTACTTTATCATTATCATAACTACTTTGATTATTGCCTATACAAGAAAGTTTTACTATGTCATAATACTTTTTATGTTTTTCTAAATCTTTTTCTTTTTTATATTCTTTTAAATCACCACTTATTAGACTTCTAACTTCTAATTTACCTTTAGTTAAAGTACCAGTTTTATCAGTAAATAATATATTTATGCTACCACTTGTTTCTATACCTACAAGTTTTCTAACAAGTACATTGTCCCTAAGCATTCTTTTCATATTAGAAGATAAAACTAAAGTAATCATCATAGGTAACCCTTCTGGTACAGCAACTATTATTATAGTTACACATAAAGTTAATGCATACAAAATATGTCCAGTTATTATAGGAAAATTGGTAACCATTTCTTTTATTAATTCTAAATCAAAATTGTTATTTACTACTATTACTTTGAAAAGATATGAAAAAAATACTAAGAAAGCTCCTACATATCCTATCTTACTTATAAATTTAGCAAGTTCTCTAAGTCTTTTCTTTAAAGGTGTTTCTGGTTGTTTTTCTTGGAGCTCTAAAGCTATCTTACCATAGAAAGTATTTTCTCCTACACTAGTTACTTTCATTAAAGCACTATTACTATAAACAACACTTCCCTTATATACTCTATTTTTATCACCTACTAGATTCATATTTATTATAGATTCTTTATAAGCTTCTTTCGTTTCACCATTTAAACTAGATTCATCAACACTTATTTTACCTTTAACAATTATTCCATCAGCAGGTATTTTATCTCCCGTTTCTAAACTAACTATGTCATTAACTACTACTTCACTCACTGATATTTCTTGTTTTTTACCATTTCTTATTACTTTACAAGAAACTCTACTTACTTCTTCTTGTAACTTTTCAAATGCTTTTTCACTTCCATACTCTGATATTGTAGATATTAAAGAAGCAAGCATTATTGCGATTACTATACCTATAGTTTCATACCAATCAAAACTTCTAAATAAAAATACTGTTTTTATAGCTAAAGCAATCAATAATATTTTTATTATAGGATCCCCTAAAGTCCCTACAAGTAATTTAAAGAAACTATCTTTTTTACTCTTTTTTAGTTCATTACTACCATATTTTTCTCTATTTATAATTACTTCGTTATCAGTTAGCCCATTATACATAAGAATCCTCCACACTAAAATATATGGACAACTTCTATTTTTATGAAAAAAAGATATAAAATAAACTATAATCAATAAAATAAAGACACATTACTGTGCCTTTATTTCTTCTATATATTTATTAACTTTTTTAGCCCAACTTGGGTCTTCTGCATATTTAGGATTTATTTGTTCTGGAGTTGTTAAACCATAACTAATATAATTTCTTTCTAGGTTGTCTATGAATTCCATAATACCTTCATCAAGTGAATTAAAGTAACTATAACTTCCACATCCACTACCTTTTTGGCCACCTACGTTATTACATTCACGAACTAAACGGCTACAATTCCATTTACATCCTGTTTCGTGTAATATAATAGCAGTCGCCATATAAGGATCTACTCCTTTTTCTAATGAATAAGTAACAATTAGATTACCTTTATTTGATATATTAGAGTTTAAAGATTTATTTATAGTTTCAACTAATTCATCTAATGTTTTACCATCATAAACTATTTCTTCAATAATTTTTTCTTTAACTTCTTCAGTTTCTAACATAACTATTTCTTCTGTTCGAACATGGTTAGCATTTTCTTTAATTTCATTAGTTGTTTTAAACTCATTAACACTTATATTTAAATAAACTAAATACACATTTAATATTACTACCATAGATAATAATAATTCCTCTATGGATCGAATTTTTGCTTTCACATTAACACCTCTTTTTTTTGAAAAAGCACCACTATCATAGCACAATTGACTATTTATTGTCAAATTAGCTATCTTTTGAAAAAACTTTTATTTTTTAACAAAAAAAGTAAGATTTAATTAAAATCAATAAAATTTCCAATAATTGTAAACTAAATGTATTCTATATATTTAGAGTTATCTTTAATAATTTCTTTAATGAATATAGAAGGATTTTTCTTATCTACTAAAAAATACACATCACTTTTAGTTCGGGTTAAGGCTACATAAAAAAGTCTTCTTTCTTCTTCATATGGATATATGTCGATATTATTATTCACGCATTTCAATATCTTATCATCTTTTATTTTATTAGGAATACCTAATATATCATCTTTCAAATTAATAATAACTACACATTCTTCTTCTAATCCTTTAGAAGCATGAATAGTTAAATACCTAATATTAGCTTTACTATATTCTATGTGATTATGTTTATCTAATTTAAAGTATTTATCTATATCAAAATTATTTCTACCAAGAATGAGTATATTATTATGTTTCTCTATAACTTTATCTAATAACTTCTTTAAATTATCTCCATACATAACCTTAATAGGCTTACTAATACTTTTACTACTTCTAAGTTTCTTATATAATTGTCTTTTGTTTTTCATAATAAACTTACCAGCTACATTGATTAACTCCTGACTATTTCTATAAGTATTATTTATTTTTAATATTTTTGTATACCCAAAATATTTTTTAAAATTTAAAAACATATTTAAATTACACCCATTAAACCTATAAATGGATTGATAATCATCTCCAACACATACTAACTTAGCACCTGTTTTATTTATTATCTCTTTCAAAAACAAATATCTTATATAAGAAGTATCTTGATATTCATCTACTATTATATATTTAAAGTTCTTTATTCCTTTTTCTCTAACATATTTAGTAGCAAGTACAATCATATCATTAAAATCAATACTATTAGTGCTCTTTAATTCTTCTTCGTATAAAATATAAATATCTATAATAATTCTAAGGAGATCTCTATTACCTTTCATTTTTAAAAAGCCACTTATATTATAATTATTAGTCTTAAATAAATTGATAAAAGTCATTATAAGTCTTTTTAGATTTTCTAACTCTTTACTTTTAAGTATTACTTTATAAGGCATATCTATTTTACATAGTATCTTTTTTATCTTAATTTTTAAATATTTATCATATATAGTACAGCAAAAATACTCATCTACTATAAACCTAAGTAAATTAGTATCTCCTATTTTATATTTATTCTCTTTTAATATTTCTAAAGCAAGCGAATGAAAAGTATAAACTTTTATATTATAATTATAATTTTTCTTTATATTTTTTTCTAAGTTTTCTGATGCATCCCTAGTAAACGATATGCAAAGTATTTCATCTTCTTTAATACACTTTCTTTCTATTAAATATCTAATTTTACCTACCATAGTAAGACTTTTACCACTACCAGCACCAGCAACTATTAAATTAGCTCTTTCATCTGTTATAACAGCTATTCTTTGTTCTTCGTCTAATGAATAACCATTTATATCAGATAATATATAATCACTATCTATAAGTTCTTTCTTTATATATTTTTTGTTTAATCTATTTATTTTTATTCTTCCTAGTTTTCTTTGTGAATTATCTATATAGTTCATATTTCCTCCTATATATATCATTCTACAAAACTTTTCAATTTCCTTTTTTTATAAAAAAAATACGTTTTATATTCTAACGTAATTTTTTTGTTTTTTGGAAATTTTGTTTAATTATATAATTATAAGAGTCTAAAACACTATCTATTTTTTTATTTTTCTGTTTGCTATTTAAATTTTCAGTATTAATATCATTTATGCATTTTTTTACTATGTCCAACAATTCTTTTTTCGAACATTTATTCTCTTCTATACCTAAAATGGTATATGGAGTATCCCACTCAAGAACAAATCTTTCATCATCTAAGGATTGATTGTTAACGATTGTTTTTTGCATAACATTATTAATATAATTCCCTGCATATATCAATTTATCTATAAATTCTCTTACTTCTTCCAATGTTTGATATCCTTTTATTTTTTTTAGCGATCTTAAATCAAAAGTAAATTTTTGATTATTTTCCAAATCAAACATTTCATTTATACTAATTTCATTGTCAGAATCAAACAATTTTCTCTCTAATTTATATAAATCTAATTCTGTAACTTTAATCATTCCAGTATCATAATCTAAACACCCTATATAGCATACATCCATATAATTGGCTAAATATTCTTCTAATATTTCCATATCAGATAATTGATTATCATATATTTCTCTTAATTGATTTATTTTTATTGGATCACAAAAATAATTTTCACATACAATAGTATATTTTTTCATAATTTCATACTCATCACCTGATTTAGTTGTAAATAAATCTAATTCTTCATCATAGTATCCTTTTATTACTCCAACCGGTCTAAAAATCACTCTACTATTTTCTAAATCTATTTTTTCTAATTGTATAGCGGCATACATAAAAATCCCCCAAAACTACTTATTTGTATTATTATAATAATTATATTCTGATAAAGTTTGTGATACCCATTCTAAGTCTTCTAATTCTTCATATGAATCATTTAAACAATCTTCTATATCATACATAAGCTCATTAACACTAGTATATTTATCTATATTAATATTATATTTGTTTAATATTTCCTTTTGTTCTTC
>JAZRAM010000099.1:0-9144 GCA_045634565.1 Bacilli bacterium | reverse complement strand
CTGCACATTCTTTAGATGAAGATAAAGAACTAAATTTTTTTGAAAAAACAATAAAAGATAGTGTTACTTTTGTAGAAAAAATACTTTATGCACCTATTGGTTTTGTTAAAGAAAAAATAGAAATGTTTTCTGAAACAAAAGACTTATATAAAAAATATACTAAACTAAAAGAAAAAGTAGAAAAAACAGATTTATATTATGCTCAAATAGAAGAGTTACAAAAAGAGGTAACTGAATTAAAATCTACTTTAGATTTAAATGCTACTTTGTCTGAATATACATATACAAATGCAACTGTAGTAAATAGAAATATAGGATATTGGTATAATAATCTTACAATAGATAAAGGTAGTAAGAATGGCGTAAAAAAGGGTGATGCAGTAATAACTAATAAAGGACTTATTGGTAAAATTACAAATGTAAGTAATTTTTCTAGTACTGTAAAACTTTTAACTAGTGATGAGATAAGTAATAAAATATCTATAAAAATTGATTCTGATGATGAATATTTATATGGATTATTAACCGGTTATGATAAAGAAAATAATGTATATAAAATAGAGGGAATAACTGATTCTAATAAAATAGAAAAAGGTGATTTAGTTACAACTACAGGTCTTACAGATTATTTTCCTAGCGGAATAGTGATAGGTAAAGTTTCTAAAATAGTTAAGGATGAATATGATTTAGATAGTGTTGTTGAAGTTAAACCTTCTGTAGATTTTGAAAATATAAGTATAGTAACTATTTTGAATAGAAAGTCAGAAGAATAATGATATATATTATATTAATATTTTCATTTCTATTTGAAGCAGCATTTACTAATATTGTAAATAGTCATAGTTTTTTAATTCCATTATTTTTATTAACAAGTTTAACTATACTTTATCCTTATTTCAAGAAAAATAAACTTAGCTTTGTAATAACATCTATAATATGTGGATTATTTTATGATATTTCTCTTACAGATTCACCATTTATAAATACAATTAGTTTTGGTATTTGTAGTGGACTTATAATACTTGGATATAATTACATGAATTATAATATTGTTAATTCAAATTTTATAAATATAATAATAATTTGTATTTATAGAATAGTTAGTTGTTTACTTTTGTGCATAATTGATTATATTAAGTTTAATGAAACATCTTTATTAGAAGGAATATATAATTCGTTGCTAGTTAATGTTATATATGGAATAATTATATTTATTATAGTTACTTTGATTGCTAAAATATTTAATATAAAAAGAATTGAATAATTCTTCTTTTTAATTTATAATATATATAGAATAAAGAGGTGATTAACGTGTTATCAAATATAGTTTTTATAATTATTATGTCACTTGCATCTGTAACTATTGTTGTTTGTTCTATAAGTATTATAATAGCTAGTAAATTTCAAAATAAACAAAAGAAAAAATATAATGAAGTAAATTATCTAGTAAATAAAAATAGAGATGCTAGATTTTCAGTAAAAGAAGGTTTAACTAAAGAAGAAATAAATAATATAGATAGTAGTGTAAATGTAGACATACTTATGAGTGAATTATATTTAACATATGTAGAGATGGAAAATAAAATAAAAAACTTTGATACCAATTTTGATGAGGTATTAACAGGTTATTTAAAAGAATTTAATATAAATAGAATTGAGAATTTTCAAAATAGGGGATTTACTGACATTACAGATGGAATAGATTTAATTGGTTATACTATAACTGAATATAGCAAAGAAAAATTAACTTTTAGATTAACAATTAATTGTTTTTCTTATAAGACTGTTAATAATCAAATAGTTAGTGGTAGTAACTTAGAAAAAATACAAAAGATATTATTATTAACTTATGAAAATGTTAATGGCAAATGGCTTATAAGTTCTTATGACAAAATATATGAAAGAAAACTGAGTGATTAATTTCACTCTTTTTTAATTTCTGTAAAAAATTGGATACAGAAAAACTATACAAATGTTCGTAAAAAGTATTGACAAAGTATTTTTATTTTAGTATAATGTAATTGTGATTATAAAGGAGGACATAATAAATGGCAAAATCAATTAGTACTGATAAAACATTAGATCAAGTTTTGTCAGATATAGAAAAACAATTTGGAAAAGGGGCTGTGATGAAACTAGGTGAAAGGGAACATCAAAAAATTGATACAATACCAAGTGGTTCTATTTCACTAGATATTGCTTTAGGAATAGGTGGATATCCTAAAGGAAGAATTATAGAAATATTTGGACCTGAGTCAAGTGGTAAAACTACATTTGCACTTCATGCTATTGCTGAAGCTCAAAAGAAAGGTGGAAGAGCAGCATTTATAGATGCTGAACATGCGTTAGATCCAATATATGCTTCTAAGTTAGGCGTTAATATAAATGATTTATTATTATCTCAACCAGATAATGGAGAGCAAGCATTAGAAATTTGTGAAGCTTTAGTTAGAAGTGGAGCAATTAGTATAATTGTAGTAGACTCAGTTGCTGCTTTAGTACCACAAGCAGAAATTGAAGGAGAAATGGGAGATTCACATGTAGGACTTCAGGCAAGATTAATGAGTCAAGCATTAAGAAAGTTATCTGGTATAGTTAATAAAACTAATACAGTCGTTATATTCATAAATCAATTAAGAGAAAAAGTAGGTGTAATGTTTGGTAATCCAGAAGTAACTCCAGGTGGAAGAGCACTTAAATTCTATTCTTCAATAAGACTTGAAATTAGAAAAGGTGAACAAATTAAATTAGGTAGTGATGCTATTGGAAATAGAACTAACATTAAAGTAGTTAAAAATAAAATGGCGCCTCCATTTAAAGCATGTTCAGTTGATATAGTTTATGGAGAAGGTGTTTCAATAACTGGTGAAATAGTAGATTTAGGTGTAGAAGCAGGTGTTCTTGATAAGAGTGGTGCTTGGTATTCTTATAATGGAGATAAAGTAGGTCAAGGTAAAGAAAATGTAAAAGAATGGCTTAAGAAAAATCCTAAAATGAAAGAAGAAATTGAGAAAAAAGTAAGAGCATACTTTGAAAAAAATAATGCCCTTGAAATAGGGAATAATAGTGAGCAATAAAAAAATAGGAAGTAAAAAATTTACTTCCTGTTTTATCTATAATATGGTCTATATGGTGGATATGGTCTTGGTGGGTAAGGTGGGTAATAATAATAGTTGTTGTAATATGGTCTAGGTCTATTGTAGAATAAAGGAGAAATTAATCCACCTGTAATACCTCCAAGTAAAAATGGTCCAGCAAATCCGCCTCCTATAAGTCTACTATCAGAACTGCTACTCATCATAGGTCTATTCATAGAACTATCGAAAGAGTTGTTAAAACTTCCTGGAATTTGATAAGAATTATACATAAAAAACCGCCTTTCATGGTATAATATGTAAAGAGAAAGAATTGGTGATAATATGGATGAAAGATTAATGAGTCTTAGTAATACTATAATTAACTATAGTATTAATGTTAAAGAAAATGATAAGGTGTTAATTCAATATGAAAGTAGTATGTGTAAACCACTTATAAAATCTTTAATAAAAGATATTTATAAAAATAAAGCTATACCTTTTGTAAAATTAGTTGATAATGAATTAGAAACTTTAATAAAAGAAAGTGCTAATAGTAAAGTTATTGATGAAATGGTAAAAATGAAAAAATATGAAGTTGAAAATTTTGATTGCTTTATAAGAATATGTTATACAGAAAATGAATTCGAAGATAAAGATATATCTATTGATATAAGAAAAGAATTAGGAAGTAAGTCTCAGAAAATAGATGATATTAGAATAAATGAAAGAAGATGGGTACTATTAAATTATCCGTCTTTAGTAGATGCTTATAAAGCTAAAATGAAATATGATGACTTTTATAACTATTCTTTAGATGTTATGAATGTTGATTATAAAAGTTTAAATGAAAAGATTAAACCTTTAAAAGATTTAATGGAAAGAACAGATAAAGTAAGAATATTAGGACCAGATACTGATATTCAGTTTAGTATTAAAGGTATGAAAGCAATTCCATGTTGTGGTACTGCAAATATACCGGATGGAGAACTTTATACTGCACCTATTAAAGAAAGTGTTAATGGTGTAATTACTTATAACACACCTTCGCCATATCGTGGTAATATATTTAATAATATAAGATTAGAGTTTAAAGATGGTAAAATAATAAATTGTAGTGCAAATGAACACCAATCTGAATTAGAAGAAATATTTAATACTGATGAAGGTGCGAGATATATAGGGGAGTTCTCATTAGGATTTAATCCTATGATTACTAAACCTATGGGAGACATTTTATATGATGAAAAAATAATGGGAAGTCTACACTTTACTCCTGGTAGGTGTTATGAAGATTGTTCTAATGAAAATATCTCTAGTGTTCATTGGGATTTAGTACTTATCCAAACTGAAGAATTTGGTGGTGGAGAAATATATTTTGATGATGTGTTGATCCGTAAAGATGGTAAGTTTGTATTAGATGAATTAAAAGATTTAAATTAGTATACAAAGCAAACTAAAACATATATTTAATTAGGTGATTTCATGAAAAAAGTATTTCAGATGATAGGCCTAATTAGTTTAACTTGTTTTAGTTTTTTTGTGACTGAACAAACTGCTATTGTAGTAAGTGATATGGATGATATAATGATAGAAATAAAGAATAAAAAAGAAGGTTATGAGTTTGAATCAATAGATGCGATAATAGAAAACAATACAATAATACCTGGTATAAATAAAAGACAAGTCAACGTAAAAAAAAGTTATAAGAATATGAAAACTAATGGATATTTTAGTGATAAATTATTTGTTTATGATTATGAAAAACCTAAAATAAGTTTAACTGATAATATAGATAAATATATAATAAAAGGAAATCCTAGAAAAAGAATGGTAAGTTTAATATTTAAAGTGGAACAAGATGAAGATATAACTGATATAGTAAATATTTTAAATAATTATAATGTTAAATCTACTTTCTTTGTAAATTATAATTGGTTTAGTAATAATAATGATTTAGTAGAAGGGCTAATAAAAAACAACCATATAGTCTCACCCCTAATGGAAGATTATACTAGTTCCGATTTTGAATGGATGGATATGGTTTTAAAAAAAATAAATAAACAGGGAGTAGGATTTTGTTATAACACAGATGAAAATAAAAGTAATTTAGATGAGTGTATATTAAAAAATAATTATACAATAAAACCAATAGAAATTTCAGAAAATACACCTTTATTAGATATAAAAGAAAAGTTAGAATCAGGTGCAATTCTTTCCTTAAAAGTTAATTCACAAGTAAAAAAAGAATTATCAACTATAATAATTCATATAAAATCAAAAGGATATAAGTTAGTTAATTTAAAAGATAATGTTTTGGAATAAAAATATTGACTTATTACATCGTTTTTAATACAATAAAATTGGTGATAATATGAAAAAAATAGTTTTAGCTTCAAATAATAAACATAAAATAAAAGAGTTTAAAGAAATATTAAAAGATATAGAAATACTAATTTTAAATGATATAGAATATTTTGAAGAAATAGAGGAAACAGGAGAAACCTTTTTAGAAAATGCTTTAATAAAAGCAAGTACCATTAGTAGGTATTTAAAAGATAAAGGATTAGATTATGATGTAATTTCTGATGATAGTGGCCTTTGTTGTGAGGCATTGAATGGTGCTCCTGGAATCTATAGTGCGCGTTATGCTGGAGGACATGATAATGCTAAAGCAAATCGAGATAAACTTATTAAAGAATTAGCAGGAAAAGATAAGACTGCATATTTCAACTGTACAATAGTTTTATATCATATAGATGGTACTTATGATTATAAAGTGGGAAAGACGTATGGAAAAATAATTGATGAAGAAATAGGAGATACCTCTTTTGGATATGATTGTATATTTTTATCAGATGATTTAAATAAAACATTTGGAGAAGCTTCAAGTGAAGAAAAAAATAAGGTTTCTCATAGATATAGAGCTTTAGAACAAATAAAAGAATTAATTTAAGACTAGTACATTTACTAGTTTTTTTGATATAATGATTGAGGTGATGTATATGATAGAGTTACTTGCTCCCGTAGGAAATATGGAATGTTTGAAAGCTGCAATTAATGCTGGATGTGATGCAGTTTATTTAGCTGGTAAAAGTTTTGGTGCTAGAAGTTTTGCTGGTAATTTTTCTAAAGAAGAGTTACAAATTGCTATCAATACTTGTCACTTATATGGGGTAAAAGTTTATATAACTGTTAATACAATTATTTATGATGTAGAAGTAGATAGATTTATGGAATATATAGATTATATACATAAATTAGGTGTAGATGCTGTTATAATGCAAGATATAGGGATGATAGATCTAGTTAGAAAAACTTATCCTAATTTAGAAATACATGCTTCAACACAAGCCAATATTCATAATTTAGAAGGTGTTAAATTATGTGAAGAGTTAGGTATAAAAAGAGTTGTTCTTGCTCGTGAAACTCCTATAGAATTGGTTAAAGAAATAAAACGAAAAACAAATACTGAAATAGAAATCTTTGTACACGGTGCCTTATGTATGAGTTATTCTGGTGAATGTTTGATGAGTGCTTTAATAGGTAATAGAAGTGGTAATAGGGGAACATGTGCTCAGATATGTAGACAACCATATAGTTTAGAAATAGATGGTAAAGTTGTTAGTAATAATGAATATTTACTTAGTACAAAAGATTTAAATACTCTAGATAATATTGGACAGTTAATTGAATGTGGAGTAAATAGCTTAAAAATAGAAGGTAGAATGAAAAGACCTGAGTATGTATATTTAGTGACAAGTATGTACCGTAAAGCGATCGATAATTATGTAAAGTATAAAGAAACTAAAATAACAGAAAGTGATATAAAAGAATTAAGGAAACTATTTAATAGATATTTTACTAAAGGATTTTTATTTAATGAAGATAATGATAATTTCACAAATCCTTTTAGACCTAATCATTTAGGTATAGAAATAGGCAAAGTATTAGATTATAAAAATGGACAAGTTATAATAAAATTAACTGATGTTTTAAATATAAATGATGGTATTAGAATAATAGGTAATACTGATACAGGTACTTTAGTAACACTCATCAATAAAAATGATAGTAGAGTTAATAGGGCAGTAAAAGGAGATATAATTAGTATTCCGTTTAAAGAAGTAGTAGAAAAAGATAGTATAGTTTTAAAAACTACTGATTATAACCAAATAAAAGAAATAGAAGATAAAATAAAAATAGATAAAAAAATTAAAATAAGTGGTAAATGTATTTTAAAAAATGGAGAGCCTATAAAATTAATTGTAAGTGATTCTAAAAATGTAGTAGAAAAACATAGCGATTTTATAATAGAGAGCGCTAAAACTATGGAAACTACTACAGATAGAATAGAAGAACAATTAAAAAAATTGGGGAATACAGTTTATGGGTTTGAAACACTTGAAATAGAAAAAGATTCTAATATATTTGTTCCTGTAAATGCATTAAATGAACTTAGAAGAGAAGTTATACACACACTTAATAAACTTAGAATGTATAAAACTGAATATGAAAAGAAAAATTATTATATAAGTGTGGATAATTTTGAAAAAGAAAGTAATAAAAATATACTTATCAGTACTTATGAACAATATTTAAATGTTAAAGATAAATACGATATTATCTATGTTGATAATGAATATGTTTTTAATAGGATAAATGATGAAAAATGTGTATTAAAATTACCTAGAATAAATGAACACTTAAAAAATTACAACACTAATCTACTTGTAAGTGATTTAGGTAGTGTTTATAAATATAATAAAGTAGATACTGATTTTTCACTTAACGTAACTAATTCATATAGTGTTGCTTTCCTACATAGCTTAGGAGTAAAAAAAGTAACTTTATCTCACGAATTAAATTATAAACAAATAAGAAATTTAATAAAAACATATGAATCCAAGTTTAATAAACATCCAAATGTTGAAGTAATAGTAGAATCAAATGTTGAAGCTATGGTTTGTAAATACAATTTATTAAATAAGTATAATGTAGACGAAGGAAATCTAATAGATAGATTTAATAATAAATATAAATTAAAAGTAAAAAATAATCTTATGTATATATATGATTATAAAAGGACTAAATTAGAAGAAAATTATTTTGATATAGGTGTTAATAATATTAGAGTAAACTTATAAAATATCGAATAAAGGTAGAACTTAACTACCTTTTTAATTTTAATAAAAATAGTGTGCTATAGTAGGATTAGAGGTGATTTTATGTATTATTATAAAAAGAAAGGTAAAGATATAATAAAATATGAAGTTATAATAGATTCTGAAAAATTAAATAAAATAAGATTTCAAATTATTAACAATTGTAGTCATATAGAACACATAACAAACAGTGTAACAGATAGAATGAGACCTGATGAATTTGATTATGAACACATCAGAAATTATAATGAAAAATATATAGGCAGAATAGAGTATAATGATTTTTATTCTAGTCCAGAAGATGCGTATGAAGTAGAATATGATTATTATAACCATCCACAACTTGTAAAATATATAGATAATTTATTAAATGGAGATACAAGTGCTATAGAACAAATACAAAAGGTAAAAGATGTTGTAATAGATAAAGAACAAAAATTATTAGCTGAACAACAAAAAATAATAAGTAAGTTAAATAGTATGAATGAAAAAAATAAAGAGACTCAAATATATTTATTAAATGAAAATCAAGAAAAATTATTAGAATATTATAAAGAAAAAGAATTAAATAAAAATCAAGTTCCAAGTAGTAGATATAAGAGTAAGGTATTAAGTTGTATAGAACTTAAACAAGTAGAAATAATGCCTTATAAAACAGTGTTAGAAGTTATGAAGTTTTTTATTAATTGTAGTGATAAAAAAATGGATAGTAGCTTAAATAAAGTACTAAAACTAAAACTATAATTTACTTATAAAAATATCTATGTTATAATTATAAAGAGGTAGATATTGTGAGTATAGAAGTTGAAAACTTAAAGAAAAGCCTTCTTGGTTTTGATAAATTCCAAGTTCTTCAAAGCACAGAAGTAAGCGTTGATGGGTTAGACATAACAGAAGAAATATTA
>JAZRAM010000098.1:0-2129 GCA_045634565.1 Bacilli bacterium | reverse complement strand
TATTAGCTGTAATAGTAATATTAGCAATTATTGCACTTATAGCTACACCAATAATACTAGGTATTATTAACGACGCAAGAGAAGAAAGTAACGAAAGAAGTGTAGAACTATATGCGAGTGCTGTACGAAATGGTATAGCCGCGTATCAACTAAGAGAAGGTAAAGAAGTATTACCAGGGACATACACAAGCACTAATCCATTACCATTTGAAGTAGAATATGATGGTGATGTAGACTGTACAAGTATAATAATATCAGATGATAGTAAAGTATCATTACAAGGATGTACAGTAAATGGCGGAACAAAAGAATACAGTTATGGTATTGAAGAAGCATCAACAGCAAAAGTTTGTGAATTAAGTGATGAAGATACAAATGGAAAATATTCAGTAGGGGATGTAGTAACATGTACATTTGAAGAATCAACAGAACAATTCTATGTAATAGAAAACGAAAATGAAGATACAACAGAAGGAATGTCTATGTTAGCAATGTACAATTTATATGTTGGAAATAGTTTAGATGTAAATACTGGGGAAATTACACCGTTAGAAAATCCAACAGGAATTCAAAACTCCTTAGCAAGAGGTTGGATAGATGAATGGTCAGATGTTGTAGTATCAGATTTTCATGGAGTTTCAGCATCTGACCCAGGTTATTGGGAAGATGAAAATTATAATTTATTGCCAAAATATGGAACAACGTATCCTGCTGATGTATATGATGAGAATTCATATTTATATCCATATATAAGTGCATATGAAACATATCTAAAAGAAAATGGAGTAGAAAGTACAAGTGCAACATTGATAAGCTATGAACAATTAGAAGATTTAGGATGTTCTGGCGATGACGAGTCTTGCGACGATGCTCCAAGTTGGGTATATTCAACTAGTTACTGGACTGGTACTGCTGAGGCTAGTAATTCCTTGTGGGTTGTTAATAATGGAATTTATCCTGGTTTTAATGGTGAAGCGGCATATGGTGTTCGCCCAGTAATCACAATCTCAACAAGTGATATACAATACTAAAGATATTAACGAATTCTAGGAAATTCTTTATCTCTTACGGCTATTAACTTTTGTTAATAGCTTTTTTGTATAAAAAATAATTTTAGGTATTGTAATTTTAAAAAAACTATAATATAATTAAGAAGACGTTTTGCAAAGAATCTAACAATTTATTAAAAAACAACTAGATAGCTACATTTAAAAATGTGGTTTTTTGCGTTATATAAAATATAAGAAAGGAGTGTACTCATTTAAAATTGTTGATTCTTTCTAGGAAGGAGTTGAATAAAAAATGTCATTCATCGAGGTTAAACATATAAATAAAACATTTAAAGTACCTATAAAATCTGGTGGAAGATTTGGTGCTTTAAAAACTTTCTTCAATAGAAAATATAATTATATTAAAGCTATAAATGATATTTCATTTTCTATTAAGAAAGGAGAAATAGTGGGATATATTGGACCTAATGGTGCTGGTAAGTCTACAACTATAAAAATATTATCTGGAATACTTGTTCCTGATAGTGGTAATGTTGTAATTGATAAAATGACACCTTGGAAAGATAGAAAAAAATATGTATCTAAAATAGGTGTTGTATTTGGACAAAGAAGTCAATTATGGTGGGATATACCTGCTATTGATTCATTTAATTTACTTAAAGATATTTACAAATTAGATGATAAAGAATATCAAAAAACATTAAATGAGTTAATAGAGTTATTAAATTTAAAGGATATAATAAATATTCCAGTAAGAAACTTGAGTTTAGGTAATAGAATGAAATGTGAAATAGCAGCTTCACTTATTCATAAACCTAAAATACTATTTTTAGATGAACCTACTATAGGGTTAGATGCTATATCTAAAAAAGTAGTTAGAGAGTTTATTAAAAAGATAAATAAACAAAATAAAGTTACAGTAATACTTACAACTCATGATATGGCAGATATAGAAGCTCTAGCTAAAAGAATTATTTTGATTGGAAAAGGTAAATTATTATATGATGGTTCCCTTAACTTATTAAAAAAGAAATATGATTATTTGAGAAAAATAACAGTAATAACTAAAGATAAAATAAAAATAGAAGAAGATTATGTAGTAGAACAAAATAATATTGA
>JAZRAM010000097.1:0-18087 GCA_045634565.1 Bacilli bacterium | reverse complement strand
TTTCTATTTTAGCAACTTCACTAAATAAGAATGCGATATGATCAAATCCTTCTTCTTTAGCTACTTCAGCAAATCCAGCATACATGTCTGTCCATTCATAGTTTTCACCTTCAGCAGCAGCAACTAAGTTTTCAGGTGTTGATTTAATTGATCCACCTTCTAATAATTTAAACCACATTTTAGCATGTTCTTTTTCATTGTTAGCAGTTTCTTCAAATATAGCAGCTATTTGTTCATAACCATCTTTTTTAGCTTTACTAGCAAAATAACTATATTTGTTTCTTGCTTGACTTTCTCCTGCAAATGCAGCCATTAAATTTTGTTCTGTTTTACTTCCTTTTAATTCCATAAATAATCTTCTCCTTCTTTCATTATTATATCATCTATTTATATCTTTTTTCAATAGTTTTAATACTTCTTTATACAATTTTTCATTTGCTTCTTCTAAAGTCATATCCCCTACTTCAAATGGTTTAGCAAATGTAACTGTTAAGTTTTTTCTAAACTTATATTCACCCGTTATAGCAAATGGAACTATAGTAGCATTTGTTTTCTTAGCCATACTAACAGCACCATATTTAAAAGGTTGTAATAAGTCATTAGTTCTATTTCTAGTACCCTCTGGAAATATTCCAATAGCACCACCCTCATTTAAATGAGCAATAGCTTGTTCTTTAGCATTTGCATCTTTCTTACTTCTATCTACAGGAATACATCCGTTACCTTTAAAAAACCATGCAACTTTTTTATTATCAAAGTATTCTTTTTTTGCTAGGTAGCGCAAATACCTTTTAGTAGATATAATAGCTAAACATTGGTCATATAAGTGAACATGATTTCCAGCAACTATTATAGGCCCTTCACTAGGTATATTTTCTTTTCCTATTACTTTAGGATTATAATATAGTTTAAATATAAATCCTAATACAACTCTACATATTTTATATAATAATGGAGTTTTATTATTCATCACTACCACCTATATCACTTTGTAATTTTTTAAAGTCTACTTTACCTAATTTTGTTTTAGGTAATTTCTTTCTAAATACAAATTCTTTAGGAACCATATATTTAGCAAGATTCTTTTTGCAGTGTTCTTTTATTTCATTTCTAACAAACAAAGGTAAATATCCTTCTTTTAAAACTATAAATGCTTTAGGTACTTCTTGTTTGTAAGGATGTGGTACACCTACTACTGTACATTGAAGTACTGCAGGATGAGATTGTATTACTTCTTCAATATGAGATGGATATACATTATATCCACTTGTAATTATCATTCTTTTAATTCTACCTTTACAGAATATAAAACCATCTTCATCCATATAACCTAAATCACCTGAGTGTAACCAAACATGTCCATCATCATGTATTTGTAAAGCTTCATTTGTTTCAGTTTCATTATTTAAATATCCCATCATTAAAGCTTTAGTATTTATACAAATCTCTCCTACTACATTATAAGGATTTGTTTTTCTAGTGGAAGGATTTATTATTTTTATATTATTACCTGGAAGTGGTATACCTATAGAACCACTCTTATTTATATCAGCAATTCCTAAACATACAGCCGCAAGAGCTTCTGTCATACCATAACCTTGAGTTATTCTTGCTTTAGAATTATGTGATTCAAAATAAGCATTTACCCTATCTTCTAATTTTTTAGGTAACATATCCCCACCACAGATAGCCATCTTTAAGAAAGATAAATCAAAGTTTTTGATGTTGTTATTTTGTATTAATGCTTCAAAGAGCGTTGGAACACCAAGAACTACTGATGGTTTATTTTTATTAAATAATATATCAAACTTTCTAGCATCAAATTGTGGGACTAATATAGAAGTAAACCCTATAGACATTGTAGAATGCATACATACACTAAGTCCAAATCCATGGAAGTTTGGCATAATAGCTAAAACTGTATCACCTACATTTAAATATTTTAAGAATATTTTTTCTTGTTCAACAGCCATTAAGAATGATCTATTTTGTAATACTACATTCTTAGGTTTACCACTTGTACCACCACTATGTAATATAACAGCAGGAGTATCTTTACCATACTTATCTTTTATTTCTAACTTGCTAAATCTACCTTTTCTTATAAATTTACCCCAAGACATATAAAAATCATTTCTTGGAAACTTCTTATATTTACCTATATTTATAAGTTTATAACCAATTTTTAAAGGTAATTTCATTGAATTAGATGGAGATACAAATATAACATTTTTAATATTTGTTCCCTTAACAGATTCTTTAACTTTATCATAGAATATATCTACTATAACTAAATATTTACTTTTAGTTGTTATTAAAGCTTCTTTTATTTCTTCTTCTGCTGATAATGGGTGCACCATATTAGCTATCGCACCTATTTTATTTAATGCATAAAAGCCTATTATTACTTCTGGTATATTAGGCATACAAAAAGTTACTACATCACCTTTTTTAACATTCATTTCTTTGAACGAGAGTGATGCTTTATCTATTTGTTCAACAAACCTTTTATAAGTAACATTTTTACCTAAATATCTATAAGCAAAATTATTAGGATATTTAGTTGCTGTATTTTTTATTTGTTTATACAAACTTATATTAGGTATTTTAATATCCATTTCTTCATCAGTATAATATTTACTCCATGGCTTTGGTATTTCTTTTCTCTTTCTAAAAATATCAAATATGCTCATTATTATTCACCATTCCTACTACTATATTTCTTAACTTTTCATTTTCTTTTTCTAAATCATTGCTCTTAATTTTTATAGGTTTACCAAACTCTATTTTTAAGTTTTTTGAAAACATTTTAAATTCTCCTGTTATAGCAAAAGGTACTATCAAAGATCCTGTTTCATAAGCCATTTTAACTGCTCCTAATTTAAATGGAAGTATTTTACCTTTACCAAATGTTCCTTCTGGAAATATACCTATTACTTTTCCATTCTTTAAATATTCACAAGCATTTTCTAATGCTTTATGATTTTTTTTGCTTCTATCTACAGGTATTAAACCAAAGTTATTAAAAAATATTTTCTTCATACCTTTAAACAATTCTATTTTACCTAAAAAATGTATATTTCTTTTAGTAGAACTTATTAAAATAGCACCATCTAAATTATTATTATGGTTACCAGCTAATATTATTCCACCACTTTCTTTTATATTTTCTTTACCTACTATTTTAGGTCTATATAAAAGTTTAAACAAAATAGTTATTAAAGGTCTTAATAGTTTATATAAAAATACATCATCATATCTTTTCATATATCACCACATTATTCATTATATCATGTTTAACAAAAAAAAGAAATCAAAGAAAAAAAGAAGTTTTTTTAAACTTCTTAAAACATAACCTTAATTTATTTTAATACTTGTTGGTAAAGCACCTATTATTTTCTTTTTAATTTTACTTTTTTCAGTCATGCTATATCTTAATGGCTGACCTTTAAGTTCTCTTGAGAAAAAAGCTTCATTAATTACTTGCATTCTTTGTATTTTATCTTCTACCGCTTTATTAAAATTAACTTCTAATTCAGTGTTACTATTACGATTCAATTTTTTTATTACATTATTTATTTTTATTAGCAAATTAACATTATTAATTTTTTTAAATTTTATAGAATCTATTATTTTTTTTAAAAAGTGTTGTTCTATCCCTGTTTCACATTTATAATTCAATATATCATTTATACAATAACTTAAATTAAATGAATCAGTTGATTTTAATAATCTTTCGCATAATTTAGATAATTTGTGTTGATTATAAGCATAATATTTATATTTATAAATATCTACTTTATCAACTTCAGCACAACAATAATCAAAGTGTTGACCTTTGCCTACATATTTACTAGATAAAATCTCAACTTTTTTATCAAAAAAATCTGAATTACCTACAAAAAAATCAGGACCACAGGTAGTTTCCTTTTTTTCACCTTTTCCACTGTAATTATCAATAGATTTTTGTATATTATTTATTTTATGAGTATCTACATCAATTTGATATGTATCAACTATATTATTTCGATTAACAAATATAATACCAAGCATATTATCACTGCCTTTCGAATAAATATTATAGCATAAAAACTATGGAAATCAATAAATAAAAAGAAATTTCTAAAAATATAAAAGTTCAATTATTAAACTTGCACAATTATAAGAAGTGTGTTAAAATGTATTTAGTGAAGGAATCTTCATATAATAAAAAAGGGAACATTCAGTTTTGCATTGCTGAATGCCTACCTTAAATCATAGGTTAGACATTTAAGTTTTTTCAAACTTAAGTGTCATTTTTTTATTACTATTATCATAGTGATAAGAAGTAGTAAAATGATAGTGATGTATCTAAGAACTTTTATTACAAAAATTCTTTTCTTCATCTTATCACCTCCTTCCGGAGGTAGACACTCAGCGACTGATATTTCCTATATATAATTATACTATTAGTATAATACGAAAACAAGCGAACAAAGCATTTTTTACACATTAAAAGAGAAGTTTTTACACTTCTCTATTTTTTATTTTTTCATTTATCAACTTAATAAAATCTTCTTTAGAAACAGTAATAGTTTCTTCACTACCATGAGTTCTATAACTTATATTTTTATTATCTACTTCTTTTTGTCCTAATATTATAGAATATGGTATTTTCTTCATTACTGATTCTCTCATTTTATACCCAAGTTTTTCTTCTCTATCATCTAGTTCTACTCTAAATCCATTTTGTTTTAATTCTTCAAAAACTTCATTAGCATATTCTAAGTGATATTGATTATTTACTGGTATTACATTAAGTTGTATTGGAGCTAACCATACTGGAAGCACTCCTTTTGTTTCTTCAAGGATAAATGCAGTAAATCTATCAAATGTACCAAAAATTGCTCTATGTAAGACTACTGGAGTCTTTTTAGAACCATCGCTATCTACGTAAGTTAATTCAAATTTTCTTGGAAGCAAGAAATCTAATTGACAAGTAGAAAGTGTTACTTCAGGTCCTACTGCAGGTTTAACTTCTACATCTAGTTTTGGTCCATAGAATGCTGCTTCACCTACTGCTTCAAAGTATTCAACTCCAAGTTCATTTAATACTTCTCTTATTTTTGCTTCTGCTTCATTCCACATATCATCATCATCAAAGTATTTTTCTTTATCTTCTGGATCTCTTAATGATAATCTAAACTTATATTCTTTTAATCCAAAATCTTTATATACATCAAGTATTAAAGAAACAACTTTTTTAAATTCTTCTCCTATTTGATCTGGTCTTACAAATAAATGAGCATCATTTTGACACATACATCTAACACGTTCTAATCCTTTAACAGCACCACTAGCTTCATATCTAAAGTCAGTAGCAAACTCACCTATTCTTATTGGTAAGTCTCTATAAGAGTGTAGTTCATTTCCATATACTAACATATGATGTGGACAGTTCATAGGACGTAAAACAAATTCCTCTTCATCTACTTTCATAGATGGGAACATATTTTCTTTATAGTGATCCCAGTGTCCAGATGTTTTATATAAATCAACTGTACCTACACAAGGAGTGTATACGTGGTAATATCCCATATTTCTTTCTTTTTCATATATATAATTTTCTAACTGTTTTCTTATAGTAGCACCATTTGGTAGCCATAAAGGCATACCTTTACCTACTAAATCATGAGACATAAATATACTTAAATCTTTACCTATTTTTCTATGGTCTCTTAATTTTGCTTCTTCTAACTCATTTAAATAATCATTTAAATCTTCTTCATTTTCAAAACATACACCATATATTCTTTGAAGCATTTTATTTTTAGCATCACCTTTCCAGTAAGCTCCACTAAATTTAATTAGTTTAAAAAACTTCATCGATTTAGTTGTAGGCATATGTGGTCCACGACATAAATCTATAAAATCATCTTGTTTATAAGCTGATATTATAATTTCTTCTTCATCCATTCTTTCAATTAAATCAAGTTTATATAAATCATCTTTAAACATTTCTTTTGCTTCTTCTTTAGAAAGTTCAATTCTTTTTATTAACTTATCTGATTTAGCAATCTTTTTCATTTCTTTTTCTATTAAAGGTAAATCTTCTTCAGTAAGAACTTGATCCCCTAAATCAACATCGTAATAGAATCCGCTTTCTACAACAGGTCCTACCCAAAATTTAGCATTTGGATATAAATGTTTTAAAGCATGTGCTAGTAAATGTGCACAACTATGATTTAATATATTTAATTTTTCATTTTCTTTTATATTTATCATTTTATACCTTCTTTCTTTTACTTAAAACTTTTACTTTCTCTTTTATTGTAAATAATATTTCGTCACTATTAGGTTTCATACCATCTAAAGTAACTTTAACTTTATCTCCTACTTCATAAATTATTTCATTTATTATAACTTTATTACCATCAAAACTATTTTTTGGTAATTCTATATATCCACATATATTATTGGTTGTTTTAATGCCTATAACGTGATGAGAAATAAATTCTATCTTAGCATCTAATTCTTCACCAATAAACTTTGATATATAATTTTTCATAAGCATATCTTCTATGTGTAATTCAAACTTTTCAGAAGCTATTTGCATCTCGTTACAGTGAATACACATATTTTTATATTCTTCTCTATATTTATCTAAATCTGCTATATCTCCAGTAATTATTTTTTCTATCATTAAATGATTTAATAAATCAGGAAATCTTCTTATTGGAGATGTGAATGTGCCATAATAATCTAAAGCAAGCGCGTAGTGACCTATATTAGTTGAATCATAAAATGCCCTATTCATACATCTAAGAACTATTTTAGAGAAAAATGTTGCTTCTGATTCTTCTTTACCTTTACAAAGATTTATTAATATTTTTTGAAGTATTTTAGGATTAGATATATTATTTATTGTATTAACAAACTTTTTATATTCTTTAAGATTACTTCTTAATTTACTAATTTGATCTATTGTTGGCCCCTCATGATTTCTAAATGCGAATGGTAACTGATAGTAATACGCTAAAGATGTCACTAATTCGTTTGTTGTAAGCATAAAGTTTTCTATCAAATATTCTGCTGGTCCCCTATGGTAATCACTTATACTTTCAATTTCTCCATAATTATCATACTCAAACTCTTTTGATATACTATCGAAAAATATAAAACCACGATCTATCTTTTTTTGTTGCAATAGATTAGATAAGTTATTCATAAGTTTCAAAGTATTTTCATATGGAATATATTCTTCCTCAACAACATTTTTAGTTAAAACATCATTAACTTTACCATATGTCATTCTTTTATTACTGTTAATTATACTATTGAATACTTGAAAATCTAAAACATTACCTTCCAAATCTAACTCTATTTTACAAGTTTTAGTTAATTTATCTTCATTAGGATTTAAAGAACATACTCCATTAGAAAGTTCTTTTGGTAACATAGGAAAAACTGTATTAGCAGGATATACACTTGTTGATTTAAGGCATGCATCTTTAAAAAGTGCAGAACCATATTTAACATAGTGAGTTACATCTGCTATATGTACATAAAGATAATATTTATTGTCTTTAAATTCTAAGGATACAGCATCATCTAAGTCTTTAGCACTACATCCATCTATTGTAAATGTTTCTAGATTTCTTAAATCTACTCTTTTTAACTCTTCTTCTTTACTAATTACACCCGTTATCTTTTGAACTTCTTTTTTAGATTTTTCACTAAATTCATAATTAAATCCAGAATCCAAAAATAAAGCTTTTATATAAAAATTCATATTACTAGAATTATCCATTTTTTTAATAAATGTTGCTTTATTATCTAAGTCTAAATCTACTAAGATTCTATCTCCTATTTCAAACGTCTCATCTATATTTAAATCAATATCAAAATGAGCAGTTCCTATAGGTGTAAATCTTTTTTCTCCATTTATCTCTTTATATTCAAATACGTGTTCACTATTATTTCTTTTTATTATATCGATTACTTTAGCCATTTTATTATCAGTTATTTGAACCGTGACTAAATCTCCTGGATAAGCTTTATTTAATTCTTTATCAGGAATATATATAACATTATCATTTATTCTTATATAATAATAATTTCTAGTATAATCTTTTTTTACTGTTGCTTTAGTAAATAACTGTATATCTTGCACACTTGGAGCTTCAACAATTCTAACAACACTTCCTATTTGTTGTTTAATATGTTTTTCTCCCTTTTTTAAACTAACAAAGACTAAATCATTTTCCTTAGCACCATTTAAATTTTTATTTGGGATATTTATAATTACTCCACTACCTAGATTTATATAAAATTTATTTTTAGATGACTTTTGAATTATACCTTCCTTTAAATAATAGTCATTAGATATGTGTATATAATTACCATCACTATCTCCTATTATTTTTCCATCTTTTTCTAACTCATATAACGTATCAATAAGTACACTATAATTTTCAGGTTGTATTTTAAACATAGAAACTAATTTCTTTATGTTTATTTTATTAGCATAAGTTTCAAAAAACTTACTTAAACTTAACTTTAATAAATCCATATAAATCCCCCAAATAAAAAACATCTATCCATCAAAGGAGCGAATAGATGTCGCGGTACCATCCTAATTTATACCTTAATTTAAATAACGGTTTTATCCGGTGTATCTTTCGATAACAACTCATAGGTAGTAATTATTGATTTGTTTGTTTACTCACACCTACCGTAAACTCTCTTCAAAACTATTTATCAATAATCGTGTCCTAATCACAGTCTTTGTCTTTATGTAATTTAGTTTAACACATTTTTATTATTTTGTGAATACTTTTTTTACTTTTCTTTAGAACTGTATAAATTTAGTATTTTATTATATATTCCAGGTTCTATTTTATTTAAAACATTTACTGTTAATTCAAATGATTTTTTATATTCACCTTTATAGAATAATTTTTCAGATATAGTCAAATGATTATTAAGCTCGCTATGAGTACTTCTATATCTGTTACCATATACAATTGCTTTTTCAGCAAACATAGCATTCTTCATTAAATCTTTAGTCTTAGTATATAATTTTAAAACTAAATCTCTTGCAGTATCAACTCTTGTATTTAATACTTCAATAGTAATAGGTTTTTTATCTAACTCTTTTACTATTTCTCTAATAGCTGTATTTGCTTCATTAAGTTCAACATAGTAATAATCAGGTATTACTGGCAACTTATAATCTCTCATTTGTAATTTAGAATCTTTTAAAACCATTTTAATTTCTTCTAATTGTTGACGAGCCCTAACTTCATCATCATGCATACTTCCAATTATATTTAGTAACATATCTAATTTTTCTTCAGTATGAGATAAATTATTAGAAAGTCCTTCTACTTCTTTAACTAATTTAGAATAAGCAAATGAATTATTAAAATTAGTATGGTCTTGTAATACTTTGTAATTAGTATTTAAATTGTTTATTTCATCTCTTATTTCATTTAATATACTAATATCTTCTTCTTTTAGATTGTATATATTTTTTACTTCTTCTATTTGATTATATATATCATCCACTACACTATTTATCTTAGTTAATTTGGTACTAAATGATAAAAGTTTATCTTCATAAGTTCTTCTATCTATTTTTTCATTTTCAAAATCTTTAAATATATTATCAAAGTATTCAACTAAAACTTTTAGTTCTAATAAACTTTGATTCATATCTAATTTTTTAGTTCTTTCAATTATTTCTTCTACTTTATTACTTATTTCTTTTAAATTATATTCTACATTTAAATAATCAAGTGGATATCCTTCTTTTAACATAGATTGATATATTTCTTCCACTTCTTTAATATTTTTAGGAATAACATTATCTGTCATTATAACTATAGAAGGAACTTCTTCTATAACTACATTCATATGATTTAGTAGTTCATCTATTATATTTAATATTTTATCTACTTCTGTATATTCATTGTTATCCATTATAGATTCAAAATCTTCAAATCTTTTAGCAATTACTTCAAATTGAGTATTAATTACTTCAGCAAACTGTCCATATTCTACTTTAGCTTCTGTAAATTTGTGGTACAAAGTTCTATAACGAGCTTTATATCCAGTTATAACTGTTCTACTTCTTTCTTCACTAGATGTCAAATCTTTTATTTCTCCAAATAAGAAATCTGAATTAGTACGAACTTTATAAAGTTCCATCTCTAATTTAGCAATCTTATACATAGTACTTTTATAATCCATTTGTGATAAAGAATACTCTGCATCTAAAATCATATCTGATAATTTAGGAATTTGTACTTCTTTTATTTGTTTTAATCTAGTAGACCATTCATCATAGAGTGCTTTTAATTTATCATTATTTAAAAAACTTTCTACTTTAGCAAGTTCTGGAACTATTGGAGATGTAGCAAGTTTATTCTTTTCTACCTCTAATTGTTCTAGAGTCTTTTTAATTTTTTTGTTTTTTCTACTTTGTACAAAGTTTAATATACCTATTATAAGGCCTGCACAGATTAGGAAAAGTGTTAACATTATAAGTGTTAAATTATCCATTACAATCACCTATTATAATTATAGCACACTAATTTTTTTTCGACAATGTTTTTTTCTGGAAAAAGAAAAAGAAAAAAATTATTTTCTTTTCACTATTTGTTTTATATTAGGTGCAGGAGTTCTTCCACAACTCATTTTTCCTTCTGGACATTTACCAAATGTACAAGGAGCACCTGCATCAGCAAATACATTAGGAGCAACATCTAAAACAATATCTAACATTTGATTTGCTACATCACGAATTTCCCATTGTGCTCTATTGCAACATCTTTCTTTGAAGAAATTTAATAAAGTTCTAGCATTCATAGTAACTATTATTTTAGTTTCACAAGCATTTGGTAAAGCAAATCTAGAATCTTCTAAAGCTTTTTTTGTTAATTTACTAATTTCTTTTTTATCAGTAATACCTTGTGTATATTCATCTATTAAAGCCTGTGTGATTTCTTTATACACATCCATATCAGCTAACATACTTTTTTCATATAATAATTTAGCTTTTTCATTATTTTTTATTGCTTCTGGAATTATATAATTAAATGAGTTTTGTAAGTCTACATATCTTTGACTTTGTTGTGAATAACTAGCTATTCTATGTCTAACTATTTGATGTGAGCAAGTTCTACTAATTCCTTCTATTCCAAATGTAAAACTTATATGTTCAATAGGGCTTTGATGTCCCATACTACTTAACATATTAACAAACTTTTCTGTTGCCGCATCATCAAGTCCATTATATAAATTCATAACATCACTTTTTGAATAGCATAATTTGCCGGCAGCAGCCACTACCCTTTCTGGATTTTTACTACCATCTATAGTATTTACTGGCATTGTATGAGCAAGTAAATATACTTTTGTACTTTTTTCTTCCATATCTAACCCTCCTAAAACAATTTTATATTAAATTAATAATTAAAGTCAATATTACTTTAAATATTTTATATCTAAATTATTAGTTCTTTCTATTACATTGGTTTCTAATTCTTTTTCTAAATCATTTCTAGTATTTTTAGCAATATTACCACCCTTTTTAGCAATACTTTTATTATCTTCTAAATTAGATGGTTTGTGTTTTTTAGTTAATTCACGAGTTGCAAGTTCCCCTAAGTCAGTAAGTAATACTTCTATATCTGTCATATTATCTCTTAGAGATTCTTTTCTTATTCCTTTATATGCTTTATATTCTTTGGCATCCATTCCTGACCAAGTTTTATATATTTCATTTGTTAATATCGCATATTCTTTATTTTCTTCTATACCTTGTTCTTTCCAAGTATTTGTTAATTTCTTTCTATTTATGATTGCTTTTATACGAGCTTCTATCCAATCTAGGCTATATCCTTTTCTTGTATAATAATCTATCATTTTATCTATTCCTTTTGATGGATCAAAAATATTATCTACTTCTTGCCTTCCTAATTTAGCAAGCCATAATTTAAAAGGTTCGGCCTTCTTACTTGAAACTGATTCTATAACTCTGAATATTCCTTCTGTATCTAATACATCTGTCTTATAATACTTACCATCTTTAGACTTTAATTTCAGTTGTCCTATATTTTCGGACAACTGACTTCCTTCTTCTAAAAGTTTCATTTTTAAATCATTCCAATATTTTCTTGGCCTAGGGCTGTCAGTTAAAACTGCTATAACATCTACGACACTAAAATAGTAATCTTCTATTTCGCTATTCCACATACTTCTAACTTCTCTTCCTTAAAAAAGATTAGTTATAGTTTTTAATTTATTTTCTTTCATCTAATCATCTCCTGTCTTATTTTTTTATTTTGAACCATCTCACTTTCATACCTTCTTTTCTACAAAATATTATATCATATCGAATATATGTTTGCAACGGTTTTATAATATATTTCACAAAACTTTCACACTTACTACTTTTAAACATATTTTACTTGACAAATCATACATTTAATTATATAATTAATCTTGCGAATTAAAGCAATTTTTGATTTTTATAATGTGTTTGTTCCAAATGGATTATTAGTAACTAATCAGCTTATTAGTGAAAATATTAAAACAAACTCCCTATAATTAGGCAAAAATGGTCTTTTCGTAAAGAAAGGAGATATGTATGGCAAGATACACTAAATCAAGTTATCGTATAAGTCGTCGTTTAGGTTTCTCTACATTAGAAACTGGAGAAGAATTAGCTAGAAAGCCTTATGCTCCAGGTGCTCATGGTTCTAAGAGAGCTAAAAAATTATCTAACTATGGTGTTCAATTACAAGAAAAACAAAAAGTTAGATTTATGTACGGATTAAACGAAAAACAATTCAAAAAGACTTTTGAAGATGCTGGTAAAATGAAAGGTGTTCATGGTGAAAACTTATTCAAATTACTAGAAAGTAGATTAGATAACTTAGTATATCGTACTGGATTTGCTACTACAAGAAGAGGTGCTAGACAATTAGTTAACCATGGACATATTACTGTTAATGGTAAAAAAGTTGATATCCCTTCTTACAGATGTAAACCAGGTGACGTAATCGCTATTAAAGAATCTGATAAAGAACTTACAATCGTTAAATCTTCATTAGAAGCTTTAAGTAAAAGAGTTGATTTTGTTACTTACGATGAAGCTAAAATGGCTGCTACTTTCGTTAGATATCCAGAAAGATCTGAATTAAATGGTGAAATTAACGAATCACTAATAGTTGAATTCTACAACAGATAAAAAGACTTCGGTCTTTTTTTCTTTGACTAGACAATTTTTTAATTTAATAGTATAATTATATAGTCAGAAACTCAAGAGAAAGGAGGTTAATTTTGAAACTTATAAATAATATAAATGACACAAAAGTGTTTGCTTTAGGTGGACTTGGTGAAGTTGGAAAAAATATGTATTGTATTATGACAGGTAATGAACTTATTATTACTGATGTTGGCATTACTTTTCCATCTGATGATATGCCAGGTGTAGATTATATCATTCCTGATTTTACTTTTCTTAAGAAAAATGAAAGTAAAATTAAAGCTTTGTTTATAACACATGGTCACGAAGACCATATAGGTGGTATTCCATTTTTATTACAAGCTGTTAATGTACCTGCGATATATTGTCCTAATCAAGCAGCAGGGCTTATAAGAAAAAAGTTAGCAGAAAGAAATATAAATTATAGAAATTTATTTGTTTATGATGAAAATACTAAAGTTAAGTTTAAAACAATGACTGTGGAGTTTGTTAGAACTACTCACTCTATTCCAGATTCTCATGGAATAATAGTTCATACTCCAAACGGTACTATAGTTACAACTGGAGACTTCAAGTTTGACTTAACGCCTATCGGACCTATGGCTAATATTCATAAAATGGCAAGCATTGGAACTCGTGGTGTATCACTTTTACTTAGTGATAGTACAAATGCACTGAATGAAGGTATGAGTACAAGTGAATCTAAAGTAGATGCTGCCCTATCCCATATATTTATGAAACATGATTCAAGAATCATAATAGCTACATTCGCATCTAATATCTATAGATTAAAACACATAATAGATACTTGTAAAAGAAATAATAGAAAAGTTGCTATATTCGGTAGAAGTATGGAAAATAATATCGAGATATCTTTAAACTCTGGATATATAAAACATAAAGAAATATTTGTTACTCCAGAAGAAGCAAATAATCTACCACCTAACGAAGTATGTTTACTTTGTACAGGTTCTCAAGGTGAACCACTTGCTGCACTATCTCGTATAGCTAATAACTCACATAGACAAATTAAACTTCAAGATGATGACGTTGTTATATTCTCATCATCTGCTATTCCAGGTAATGCTTTAAGTATTTCTAGAATAATAAATAAATTATATTTACAAGGTGTTAAGGTTTATACAAATACATCACTAAATGATGTACACACATCTGGACATGGTAATAAAGAAGAATTAAAACTAATGTTAAGACTTATTAAACCAAAATACTTTATGCCATTCCACGGTGAACATAGAATGCTTAAGAGTCATGCTGATTTAGCTATTGAATGTGGTATGCCTAAAGAAAATACATTTATTCTTGAAAACGGAGACGTATTATCCTTAAGAAAAGGTGTTATTAAAAAAGATAAACCTGTTCAAGCCGGAGATGTTTATGTAGATGGTAATCGTGTTGGTGAAATTGGTAATGTAGTTATGAGAGAAAGAAAAATAATGTCTAATGATGGTATAGTTGTTGTTATTGCTAATATAGATACTGCAAACAAAAAGTTAGTTATGCCACCAAATATAACTACAAGAGGATTTGTTTTAATACAAGAAAACTTAGAATTATTAAAAGAAATAGAAGATGAAGCAAGTAATATAATAAATAATAGATTAAAAGTTAATTGTATATTTAATGATATTAAAACTGATTTAATAACTAATCTAGCTTCATTTATATATGAAAAAACTGGTAGATATCCTATAATACTACCTATTATGAACGATGTTAAAAAGACTACTCAGTAGTCTTTTTTGATCTTATAATAAATAAACTACCTATTATTATCAAAATAATAGAAATAAATTTACTATAATTATATTTCTTTGTATCTGGAACTTCTACTACAAGAACTTCTTCTTTCTCACTATATAAATCAATTATATATTCTTTTTCTTCTTTTATAGAAATATCAAACTTATCAACTAAGTTATATCCAGATACACCACTTGTTTGAATACCATAGTATTCTCCATATTCCAACTTTATATTTATTATTCCATTTTTAGTTTCATAAGTACCTATTAAATTATTATTTATATCATATATTTCAAAAAGAGCTCCATCTTCTAATTGTTCTCCATAATATTTATTTATTTTTAAATCACCTATTATTACCTTATCATAAAAATCCATCATATATTCTTTTTCTTCTATTATAGTAATATATTTTCTTGTGTTTAATTTATGACCTTCAATACCTTTTATTTGATCTATATAATATTTACCATAATCCAATTCAATATTTACTATTCCATTCTCACTTTCATAACTATCTATTAAATTATTATTTATATCATATACTTCAAATACAGCCCCATCTTCTAATTTATAATCATCTTCTTTACCAAAATATTTATTTATTATAACATTACCTTTTATAATCTCATCATATGAATCAATAATAATATTCTTATTCTCTTTAGTTATTTCTATTTCATAAATATTATCATCCAGTTTATAACCAATACTTGGGCTTATTTGCTTAATTTTATAACTACCTAAAGGCAATTCTTCTAAATAACCAACACCACTATAATCAGTAGTAATAGTAGTTATTAATTCTTCTTCATTATAAACACCATAAACTGCTCCTTCTAAATTCGCAAACTCCCTACTCTTATTTTCACTATCTAAGTTATTAATAGTAATACTTCCAGTATTTACTTGAATATTTATTTTAAATTCAATATCATTTATTCTACCAGGATAAATAAGTGGTTGATTGCCTAAATATTCATATAAAATATAATTTCTATCTATAGGATTTTTCCTTATAAAAGTTATTTCGTAATTACCAGTTTTTTTGGGACTAATATAAACACTATTATTTTTAATTTCTACATCTATATTAGATTCTTTAATATCATAATTACTTAACACATTATTCAAATCTTCTACTTCATAAGTAGTACCTATAGTAAACTCAAAATCATCATTAGAAAAACTAGGTAAAGTATTATGCATCTTAACTAATTCTCTTAATTCAGCCATCTCATTTTTATAAGCAACTATCCTATTACCATAAGGTTTATCTGTAAAAAATACGTCTCTATAATCAAGTTCTTTCCATATTAGAAACTGTGTTACTCCATACCACTCCAATCCAGTATGATTTTTATAACCATACCCATAATAAGCAAGCGTATTTATTTTGTTTATCTGTTCATCAGTTAAATTAAATCTTTCATCATTATAATCATACTCAGTATAATAATCAGTTGTATTTGTTTTTAATTGGTGTTCTAAACAATAAACAAACGCACCATCGCTTCTTTTAAGCACAAATGGAACTGCATTATAAGATACATTTTGACTACTTATAGAACCTATATGCATATTAGGTACTTTATCTCCTAAAGAGAATTTAGTTAAAGCATTCGAAACTGGAATAAAAATAAATAAAGTTAGAAAAATAAATAGAATTTTTTTCATAAAATCCTCCTTCCAATATACTTTTATCACACTTCAAAAAATATATCAAAAAGCAGTTTTAGCTTAATTACACCTTTATTTTTACAGTAATTTAAAACATGCAGACAATTTTAAAAAAACTGTATTTTTTACTATTGCAGTTTTACAAAAAAAGCATAAATTAAAAAAACTTCAAAAATTGAAGTTTTAATTTTATATTGATAGATTTATAACTGGGCGAACCCCATAGTAGTTGTCGCCTACGTATCCGCTTGTGAAATACCCATCGTGTTCCACAATATTGGCGCAATCAAAAGAGCCAGAAAGGGTCCAATATCCATTCACTCCTGACACAACATTTGTACGTGTTCCGTAACCGTTCCATTCTGAACCATCTAAATGTTCATATAAAAACGTATTCGTTCCATTTGAATCGCCTACTTCACTATAATATGGCATTCTTGCATTTACTTTATATTCTGTCATATTATGTGTATTGCCACCTTCGTCTGTAAATGTATTTATTGTTAATTCTTTTGTATTTGTCCATCCTGCTGTTGCTGTTTGCAAATGATTCATTGCTGTTATTGGACCTTTATCAGCCATAGCACAGCCATTTTCTTCATAACAAATATCTCCATCATATGGATACAATGTTCCATAATCTTCTTCATTCACCCATTCTACTAATCCTTTTTGTTCTTCTGTCGGATTTGCTTCTTTTACCGCTTCTCCATTTTTTCTTATATTACTATCCATAATTAAGTTAACGCTTGTAGCATTAGAATTTAACACATAGAATATTTGGTCATATCCTTGTTTATTTGGATCAACATCACATTCATATTTATCGCCTGGTGTATATACGCCTTCTGTTTGAACTTTTAATGGATTACAAATACTCATTTTACCTACTTCTATTGAAGATCCTTGTTTAGTTCCATAACTATATTGTTTTTCTGAATCATTTACTGTACATCCTAATAATGATACTTTACTATCATCTGATATTATTATACTTGTACAGTCTACATCTCCATCATATTCTACTTCAAATGGTAATTTATTATCTTTGTTATATGTTCCTGGTAATACTTCATTTCCTGTTCTTAATTGATGTGCTGCTATTCCATTTCTTACAGCATTTGCATATAATTCTACACTTCTTTTATTACTTTCTTCTCTTGCGTCATTTATTATTTCTAATATTATTGGTACTGCGATTAATGCTATTATCGCTAGTATTACTATTACTGCTAATAGTTCTATTAAGGTAAAACCTTTTTTCATTTCTCATCTCTCCTATTCTTTATTAAGTATAGCACGATATTAAAATTATTTCTACTTTATTTTTATGTTTTAAATAATAAAGACTGTCTAATTTACATTTTAAACACATTGTAAAATAT
>JAZRAM010000096.1:0-3409 GCA_045634565.1 Bacilli bacterium | reverse complement strand
ATAGCACTCTCAGATAATATTAATCAATTACTACTACCAAATGTACACTCTAATATTAATATAGATAAAAATTATACTTATATTATAACTAGAGATATATTTAACCATGAAGAAAAATCATTTAATACTAATATAACTTTATATGATTTTAATTTTAATCCAATTAACCAATTTAAACATTTTAATGGATTAAATAACATAGTCTATGTAAAAACTCTTAATGACTATTATAATATCATCGACCAAAACGGAAACTTTTTACTACCACTAAATACATATACAGATATATATAGCCCAGACAACGAGTATATAATATTAAAACTAAAATCAAATAAACTTCATATCATTAACAGTAAAGGAGAATTTATATCTAAATGTGATATAGATAAAATCATTTTTCCAATAAACACCGTCTATAATATAGGACTAATTCAACTTAATAATAATATACATGTAATAGATGTAGATGGAAATCTCTCAGACCCAATAATCCTAAATAATAAGACAATGGAAAAAATTCAAAATAGTAACGGACTAAATTTTGATTCATTTTTAAACCATTGCTGGATATAAAAACATACTGTTTGTAACTACTTGAATATTACCTATGTAATAATTTATCATAGAAAGTAATAGTATATTATATTATATATAAATAGTTTATGTAACTTATTAATAATCAAATGACGTAAATATAACGCACGTAAGCCATTATCTCTAATAAAACAACATAATATATTTATGGGATTTTTACGTGCGTTAGAATGAATATATGTGCGTTTTTTTATAGGCGAAATGTGGGTGGACTTGATAACAGTTACAGGTGAAATGTGGGTAGACTTGATAACAGTTACAGGCTTTACTCGCTAAGGTTTTTCAGGAGAAATGTTATAGGCGAAATGTGGGTGGGGAACGAAGTCCCATCCATTTTTTTGTTAATTTAATTTAAAATAAAAAAATTGTTAAATAGTTAAAAAATTTGTTAATAAAATGTTGGTACAAAACTGAATTAAAATTTAGAGATATAGATATTTATAATAAGAAATAGATTTATAATATGAGTACTAAAAGGTTTGAAGAGATAGATGGATATCTTATAATGGTTGGAGTTATAGGTATAGTTTTATTTATATTATTTTTTTAATGATATATTTGTGAAAAATAAATATTGGGAATGGTTATATATTTGGTATTAATTTTTAAATATATAATCTATATGAAAAATCGAAAGAAGTTTTACAAAAGTGGTAAGAAGAATTTTTATAGAAAAGATGGTCAACACTATTCTGACATTAGCAGAACGTATTACAGTGGTGTAGAATTTTTCAAACGAGATAGGGATATAAGCATATATAGTTATTGTAAGGAACGGTTATCGGATAATGGTGATGCTCAGAGAGTTGCAGCTTTAATAGCTGCGACATTGTCTTAGTCTGAGACTGTGCAAGCTTAGACTACACAGTCTGAGGTTGTTTAATCTGAATCTATATATTAGGTTCAGATTTTTTTATTTTTTTTGTATTTGTTAAAAAATGTTAATTGTGTGAAAATTAATGTTTTAAATTGGTTATATAAGTAAGATTATTTTAAGTTGCGTAGTCTAAGGCTGTATATTCTTATATAACCATTATTGATATATTTTTTTCACAATTTGTATTGTTAAATAAAGTTAAAAGATTTTATGTTGAGTAGTCTAAGGTTAATAATAGCTATTCTTATATAACCATTATGGGTTCGTTTTTTTCACAAAAAAACTCTTAAATATTTGTTAAATAAATAGTTAAGAGTTTTTAATTAGTTTTAAACTTTTAGTAGGTTTTAGGCTAAAATTTTGATTTTCGTAAAACGTTGATAATCAAGAAAAGTTAATTTTTTTTCCTAAGGGGGTGAATTTTAAAAACCTGACGAAAATTTTGTGTTTTTAATTATTGAGGATGTTGTATACTATTTGGCATTGGAATTCTATAGGGGCGTTAGTGAAAGGTATAGCAGAGTTAATTTCATTATCTTTGATTGTAATAGTTTCCAGGCTAAACAATTCTTCAATAGATATATTAATTATATGAGTTTCTATTGTGTTATTGTAATTAAGTTTAAGTTTGATAGTATCATTTGTTAGGTTTTTATTTTTGAGGTAATTGATTACGGTTTGTTCGAGTTTAGTTGATAATAGAGATACATCGTGTTGTATATCTTCGGTATTATAATAAATGTTAGAGTTTTTAAGTTTATTATTTTTATTGTTATGATTAGTGTTTATTGTTTGTGATATATATAATTGTTTTATGGGGGAGATAATTTTTTCGGTGTTATTAATTAATAATGAATTAAATTCATTATTTTGATTCAGATTAATTTTAATATTATCTTGATTGATATTAGTTGAGATTGTGTTTTGTTGGGAATCATAATTCCAATTTATATTAGTTGAGGGGTTATTGATTATTTTTAGGGTTAAGAGGGTTTGATTTAAGATTATGATATCTTCTGGGGTTAATATATTATTGTTAGGATTAATTTTTATCATGATATAAATTAAATTAAATATTAATTGAATTGTATGTAATTTAATATTGGCATTTCATTTAATAATTGATTAGCTTTATCAATATATGTTTGAAATTTATCTTTATAAGGTTTTTGTGTTAATACTTCAATAGCCCATAACAAACATTTATACCAATATGGAGTTAATTCATTAAATCCATCTTCGAAATGATAATCAACGATATTAGCTATAATAGTAATAGCTTTATTAATGTCTTTACTATAAAGATTAGAAGATTCGTTTATTTTATTAATTCTATTTCTAAAATTATCGTAGTTATTAATTTCAGACAATACTTTATCATACATTTCTTTATTAGGGAATCCATATATAGCTTTAATATAAGGCAATTTATCAACACCTATTTCTCGTTTATAATGGATATCGTCATCAACTAATTCAATATCTTTTTTTAGTATATATGGTGCATATATATTAGGGATAGGGTATCCATTATTTTTTTTAAAATAATGTTCTACAGCATCACTTACTTCAGCCCAATACCAATCTTTAAAATAGTCAATATCATGTTGAATAATAGATTCTAAACCTTGTTTTCCAATTTCATTTGGGATACAACCGATACCAGTCATTTTAAAACCATTAAGATTACGGTATGTAGCACAAGCAACTATAGTTGTTTTATTAAATACTAATTTAACTAAATCTATTGATTTTAATAAATGATTTGGAGTTTGAGCTGTTTTAAATCCGCCTTTATCTTTATATGAATTAGTTAATATATTCCAAATATCTTGAATATATTTTTTAATTTCATCTTTATCTTCTATTATACTAACTTTAGTATTATATGATTCGTTTAATTTTATTATAATATGTTCAACAATAGTTTGAGTTAAT
>JAZRAM010000095.1:0-5906 GCA_045634565.1 Bacilli bacterium | reverse complement strand
AAAAGATATAAGTATTCCTATTTTAACTAATTATGATGATAAATATTTGAATAAAGATTTAAATATAAATACTATTATTTCTTTAAATAAAAAAATTAAAGATAAAATTATTTTTATAGAAAAAGAATATAAAGAGAAGCCTATTATTAAATAGACTTCTCTTTTTTCTTAGATATTTCGTTTTCTATAGCATAATTAGACACTGCTTTAAAGTTATCATCATATGGATAAACTCTTTGACCAAACTTAAGCCACATTGTTTCCCAAGACGCTCCACTATCTAATAATTCTTTTACTATAGGATGATTCATAACCTTATTACCTTCTTGATCAGTTAAATCAACTGAGTTTTCTTCACCGTATAATTTACATTGTAAATCTGCTTCAAGTTTATCACATTGAAAAGCAAATTTAGCTTCTTTAGTTTTACCTTCATCAAATTCAAAGAATAATTTTTCTATTTCTTTTCCATCAAGTAACCCTCTAAGTATTTTAGAAACTGCTTCGTGTTCTATTTTTTCTTTTTCTTCTTTAGAGATTTGAAACATAGTTAAATCACCTATTACAGTTTCTCCTAATTCATGAACTGCTAACATCATGATAACTTTCATTATATCTATATCATATTTATATTCTGACTTCATAGCAATCGCTAACATTTGAACTCCATAAATATGTTCAGCAACACTTTCTAATCTATCCCTTTTTACATTCCAAGCTGTCCACCCTGTTCTAATTATATTTTTTAATTTATTACATATAACATAATAATTAACTACTTGTTTTGCCTTTTTACTATTTAAATATATTCTTTCATAATTTAATGCTTTATTTTCTCTTTCTTCTTTTCTATCTTTATAAACAGTTCCAAGTTCATCAAATAATTCTAAAGCATGTACATATTCGTGTATATTAATTAATAAGTTTTGCTGTGTTACTATTTCAGGAACTAAAAGTCTAATATCTTTTAATATGTTATCTTCTACTATAGGAAAACATCCGAACCATGATAAATCTGCATCATAAGGAACAACTTTAATTTTCCCTTCCATAAATTTAAAGAATTCTACATTATATAATTTTTGTTCTTTTAAAAAATTTAATAATTTTTCCATAAAACCACCTATATTTCATATTATAACACATATTCTTTTTATACAACAAAAAAATAAGAAATATTTTATTTCTTATTATTGTAACAAAGTATTATATTTTTTAAAAACATAGCAACTGTCATAGGACCTACTCCACCTTTTGGCGGTGTGATTAAAGATGCTTTTTTAGATACTTTAGCATAATCTACATCACCACATAACTTATCCTCTTCTAAAGTACACCCTGCATCTACTACAACAGAACCTTCTTTAATCATATCAGAAGTTATTATATTTTTTATACCTATCGCAGATATAACTATATCAGCATTACTTATATGTTTCTTTAAATTTGCTGTTCTAGAATGACATACCGTAACAGTAGCCCCTTCATTTAATAATACATTTATTAAAGGTCTTCCTACCAGTTTCCCCTTTCCTACTATTACAACATCTTTTCCATCTACATCTACTTCATAATGTTTTAATAATTCCATAATACCTAATACAGTACAAGGAGTAATAGATTTTCTGCCACTTATTAATCTTCCTATATTTATATCTGTAAGTCCATCAATATCTTTACTATTTATAATAGTATTAAGAAGTCTTTTTTCATTATACTTTTCAGGAATAGGTAAATTAATCATAATACCATTTACATAATCATCATTGTTTAATTCCTTTATCTTATTTATTATTGTAAGTTCGGGAGTATCTTCTTCAAACTGATGATATCTAAAATAAATACCCGATCTATTGCAAGCTTCTTCTTTTGCTTTAATGAATATTTCTCTAATAGGATCATTTCCTATATTTATTACAGCAACTGAAGGTCTTATAATACACCCTTTAGCAAACCCCTTAACTTCTTCTTCTATTTGTAGACTTAACTCTTTTCCACTCATTATATTACTCATAAAATCATCTCCGTTACACTACTATTCTTTACAATACAATTATAACAAATTCATAACTTAGCTTGTCAATAGTAAGAGTAATAATAATGAATACTTTACATTTTAGGTGTAAAGAAAAAAGAATAAATAATTATTCTTTAATTTTTACACCTATTAGGCCTATTAAATCCATAATTTGTTCTAAACTTATAATAGCGCCTTTTATACAATTTAAATCTATATTTACCTCTTCTATATTACTATTAGATAAATCTACATCTTTTAATGAACTATTAGAAAAAACACTATTACCAAAATTAACTCTATCTAATATTAATTGTTTTAATTCACTAGTTTCTATACTAGAAGATTTAAAATTACTATCGCTTATTTTACTGTTATATATTTTAGCACCCGTAAAATTAGCCATATTACACATAGAGTCTTTTATAACTACATTATCTAATGTTGTATCAATAAAGTTTGTACCAAATAACTTACAATTTTTAAAACTAACTCTAAATATATATGTATCTATAAACGATAAATTAGATAAATCGCAATTTATAAACTCTACATCTTCTAAAGTACCAAACTTAATATTTACTTCATCAAAAATTATTCCGTCAAACTTACATCTTTTTATTTCAACATTTTTATCTAATTTAATATTTTCATTATTAAATATATAATTTTTTAAATTTTCTTTTTTAGTTAATTCCTCATATTTTATAGTATCAAGATTAACTAATATAGGTTCATTTATCTTAAACATGTTAATTCCTTATAACAAATATCAAATATATTTATAAATGCTTCTATTTCTTCCATAGTTGTTAAATAACTTAAACTAATTCTAATACTTGAAGTTGCTCTTTCTATATTATTAGTTAATTCTAAAACTGCTGTAGATTTAGCATTAGTATTAGAACAAGCACTCCTAGTAGATATATATACTCCCTTACTTTCTAAAGCATGAAGCATAGTTTCAGGTTTAACTCCTAATACACTTATATTTAAAATATGAGGAATTGAGTAATCATTACTATTTATTTTAACTTTATCATATTCTTTTAATTTGTTCTTTATATAAGTATTTAAGCTTTTAACATATTCTTCCTTCTCTTTAAGATTTTCTAAAGATAATCTTAAAGATTTACTTATAGATACTATTAATGGTAAACAAGGAGTCCCACTTCTATAATTAGTTGTACTTTTACCACCATGTATTAAAGGTTCTAATTCTATCTTTTCTTTTTTTATAAGTACTCCTATTCCCTTTATACCATAAAACTTATGAGCAGAGAAACTAACTAAATCTACATTACTCAAATCTACATTTATTTTTCCTATTGCTTGAGTCATATCTGCGTGCAAAAAACATTTTGGATATTCTTTAACTATTTTAGAAATCTCTTCTATATTTTGTAATATACCTATTTCACTATTAACTAAACAAATACTTACTAATATAGTTTTATTAGTCATTAACTCTTTTAAATTATCTAAATCTACTAATCCATTAGGATCTATTTTTACATAATCTATCTTAAATCCATTTTCTTTCAAATAATCTATAGGTCCATATATGGAAGAGTGCTCTAAAGGGGTTGTTATTACATGTTTACCTCTATTTTTATATTTCTCACATATTCCTTTTATAGCTAAATTATTTGATTCACTAGCTCCACTTGTATATATTATTTCACTTTCTTTTACACCTAATAAATTAGCAATCTGCTTAGTCGCACTATCAATCATTTTTTTTGATTTAACGCCTAAATCGTGTAATGAATTAGGATTACCTATAAACTCTTTAGAGCATTTAACAAATGTATCTAAAACACTATCATTAGTAGGTGTAGTCGCACTATAATCTAAATATATCATAAAGTTCACCTTCATTCCATAAAAATTATAACACACTAACTAAAAAAATAAAATAAAAAAAGAGGTTAACCTCCTTTTTTTAATACCAACAAGATCCAATTATAATAGCTAATAATATATATAATACTACTATAAGTAAGAAACCATTATTGTTTCTACATCCTGTTTGTTGATATGTATTATTATTTTCACAACAAGAATTATTATTCATATTGTCACCTCCTAAATCCATGCTCCAAGTATAATTATTAAAAGAATGAATAATACTAAAACGATAGCTGCTCCAGATATTCCAGAATTACAACACATATAAATCTTTCCTCCTTTTTTTATCTTTTCACAGTATTTTATGAATTTTTTTTAAATTTGTGAGTAATTGTGTTGAAATTTGAATTTATATTTGTTAAAATATTATATGTATGATGATTGTACATCGTATTTATAATAAGAAAGGAGAGGCTCGAAAATGCCAAAAAACACAACAAAAAAGAATACTAAGGGTACAAAATCTACAGCTTCTAAAAAAGTTGAGACTAAAAAGAATCCAGTAAAAAAAGTTGAAACAAAAAAAGCAGAAGTAAAAAAAGCACCTGCTAAAAAAGTTGAAACTAAAGTTATTGAGAAAAAGGTTGAAGTTAAAGAAGTTGTAAAAACTAAGAAAGGAAAAAAAGAATCAAGAGTAAAAGTTCTAATAGCTAAACTTATGGAAAACACTCCATTCGTAGTTGCTGCTTGTGTAGTAGTATTATTACTAGCTGCTTTAATTTTAGTTCTTTGCTTAAAGAGAGTTCCAAAAACTAGTAATGGTGATGAAATACTTGCTACTATTAATGGTAAAACAATAACAGCTAATGAGTTATATGAAGCATTAAAAGAAGAAAAAGGAGCTGAAAAATTAGTTAGTATAATTGATACTTATATCGCTGATAAAGAAGTTGAAGTAACTGATGAACACAAAGAATATGTTAAAGAAGTAGTTGATTACTATAAAGAATATGCTGAATACTATGGTGTAGATTTAGCTACATTCTTAGCTAACTATGTAGGATTAACTGGAATTACTACAGAAGATGAATTTAGTGAATATGTTTTAGAAGATTATAAAAAAACAGTAGCTATCACAAATTATATTGGTGATAAAGCTAGTGAAGAAGAATTAAAAGAATACTATAAAGAAAACTATTCTGATAAATTAACTGTTAAACATATTTTAATTGAAGTTGACTCCGAAGCAGAAGATAAAGATGCTGCTGATAAAGATGCTAAAGAAAAAGCTGAAGAATTAATCGAAGAATTAAATGATACAAGTTCTAAAAAATTAGATAGTAAATTTGAAGAATTAGCTGAAGATAATTCAGATGATACTGCTACTTATTCAAAAGGTGGTTTAATTGAAGACTTCTCTAAAAAAGATGTAGTTGAAGAATTCTGGGAAGCTGCTAACGAACTTGAAGATGGTGAATACACAAGTAAACCAATTAAAACTACTTATGGATATCATATAATCTTAAAAGTAAGTTCTAAACCAGTAGAAAAATTCAAAGATGTTAAAGAAGATGTTAAAAAAGCTTATGCTGAAAGTTTATTAAACCAAGATTCAACTCTATTTGCTGCTAAATGGGATGAATTAAGAAAGGAATACAAATTATCAATTAAAGATGATTTAATTAAAAAAGCATACAAAGAAACATTAAAAGAAGCTACTACAGTTAAAGAAACAGAAACAGAAGAATAATCATTCTTCTGTTTTATTTTGTAATAATATATTTATATCCAATACACTAAATCCTTTTTGCATTAGCTTTTGTTTTACTTTATTTTCTAATTCATATCCATTATATTTACTTTTTAATTTATCATAAACTTTATTAAACTCCTGCTTTAATATATTATTATCACATCTTAAATTATTTTCTAATATATTTAGAATAATATCTTTATTATATCCTAAACCAATCATCTCACTTAATATCTTTTGTTTTAAATAACTATTAGAATATTTTTTATTACTATTTATTTTTTT
>JAZRAM010000094.1:0-6741 GCA_045634565.1 Bacilli bacterium | reverse complement strand
ATTATATAAAATTTTTAAATTTAAGTGATGACAATTTATTAAAAAAGTTATATGAAGTAGATATAAGTAATTTGGATATATCTCATATACGAGTAAATTGTGATGAGGATATAAATAGAGAAGGATATAAACTAGCTTATTTAAATTGTATTCATATTTCTGATCCGGATGTAAAATCCATTGAAAGAGATTTGGATGTAGTAGAAAAAGCAAAAGTTTTATCAAAAAAAATAATATTATAGGAGGAAAAAGAAATGGAAAAACGAGTAAGTGCAAGAGCAATTATTATTGAAAATGACGAAGTTTTAACAATGTTTAGAAGAAAGAAAAAAAGTGATGGAAGTTATAAAGAATATTATGTTATTCCAGGTGGTGGAGTAGAAGAAAATGAAACGCTAGAAGAAACTTGTATTAGAGAATTAAATGAGGAATATTCTGTAACTATTAAAATTTTAGGATACTTAGGTAGTGATGAAAGAGATACAACAATTGGGCATTTCTTTCATGCAGAAATAATAAATGGTGAACCTATATTAGGTGGTATTGAATCTGAAAAAAACAATCCAGATAATTTTTATGAAATAAGAAAAGTTAAATTAGATAAATTAGATGAAATAGATATAGATGCAGTTTCTTTTATAAGAAAAGCAAAAGAAATGGAATATATAAATTATGCTAAGGATAGGTAGAAATTTAAGAGATTTAGATTGTCCCTTTAAAGATGAAATAACATTTTCGATAGAAGGTAATTTTGATATTATTCAGGTTTGGTATAAATGTGGAAAAATAGACGCTATGTATGAAGAAAACGCGATAAAAACTTTAAAAGAAAGTTCTATTAATTCTATATTACATGCTGCTTTTGATGTTAATGATTTTGAAGAATATGAAGATGACTTAATTAATAAATTAATTGAGTTAAACCATAAAGAATTAATTTTACATCCTATGATTAAAACTAAAGAAGTAAATAAAGATACCATTAAAGAATTAGAAAATAAAGTTCTAAAATTATTAAATAAATTAGATAAATTAGGAATTACAGTTTATGTAGAGAATAATCATAAACATATGAAGTGTTTTTATACAATATCACAATGGAAAGAATTTTTTAAAAAAGCTCCTAAAAACACAGAATTTTTGTTAGATGTAGTACATGTTCTTTATGCTGATGATTATGAATATATTAAAAAACTAGTTTCTATTAAAAGGCCTAAAGCTTTGCACATAGCAGATACAATTAAAGGAAAAGTAGGTAAAAAACATTTACACCTTCCTATTGGTAAAGGGATAATAGATTTTAAAAAAATATTTAATGAAATAATTCCAAATTATGATGATCTAATAATTTTGGAAATAAAAAATACGGATAAAAACATTTTGGAATCAAAGGATAAAATACTAAGTTTTTTAAAAAGTTTATAGAGAGGGAAAACCATGAAAAAATTAATTTATTTAACTACTAATCCTCATAAAGTAGAAGAAGCAAACGAATTTTTTGTGAAAAAATATGGATTTAATGTAGAAATTGTTAATCCGGATTTTGAAATTTTAGAAATACAAGCTGAGACTTGTAGCGAAGTTGCTGCTTTTAGTGCAAAATATGCAGCTGAAAAATTAGGGCATGCTGTTCTAAAATCAGATACCGGACTATATTTGGATGCATTAGGTGGACTTCCAGGACCCTACAATCATTATTTTGATAAACAAGTAGGTGTAGAAAAGTTTTTAAAATTAATAAATGAAGAAAAAAACAGAAAGGCAAGATTAGAACACTGTTTTGCTTATTGTGAACCTGGTGAAGAACCTGTAGTATTTATAGGTAGAGGAACAGGAACAATTGCTTATGAACCTAGAGGAAAAAAAGGTAGATGGCATGATTTATTTTATATACCCGATGGAGAAACTAAAACATTAAGCGAATTAAGAGAAGTTGATTATGAAAAAGAATCCTCATATTGGGGAGATGCTAAAGACAGGTTTGCTAAATGGTATATAGAAAAATATAAGGATGAATTATAATATAAATAAATTGACATAATTAAAAAAGTATAATATATTAATAATGATATTGATAAGGAAGGAGCGTGATTAATTATGAAAATTTCAAAAAATAAACAATTTAATTATATAGGATTAATCACTGCTCCTAATTTCTATAATACTAAATCTTATTTTGGGTGTTAAAATCCTGTATAATTCAGGATTTTTTTTATAAATAGGAGGTAATATAATGAAAAATATAGAATTAATAATACCACAATTAGAAGAATACTCATATGAGAAAAAGTTAAATGAAGATAAAGCTACAATGAGTTATAATGCTGGATATGATATAACTTTAGATAGATATCACTATGATACAGGGTGTATAGATTTTCCTAAAAAAATTTGGAAGAAAATATATGACAAAAGAAAGAATGAAAATAGATATTTTGCTTATATAAAAGATCACAGTATAAATAAATATGTTGGATATGTTAATTATCAATATAATAAAAATGATAAAATATATGAATGTGGTATTGTAATAGAATCAAAGTATAGGGGTAAAGGATATGCCAAAGATGCTTTAAAATTATTAATAAGAGAAGCTAATAATCATGGTATAAAATATTTATATGACACATTTGATAAAGATAGGGAAAATGCTTTAGAAATATTTAAAAGTATAGGTTTTAAAGTTATAAAAGAAATTACTTATAAAAAATTTAATAAGGATGTAAATGTCGTAGTAGTAAGAATAAATACTAACAAAATTATTCCTAATATAAATAAAATAAAAACTATGGAAGATGTATTGATTTTTATGAAAGAAAATATAAGATATGGATGGTTAGATATAAATAATGAAGAGCATATTGGCAATATGAAAGGATTTAGAAGTTTATATAGAACTTCGACGTTAGAAGAGATTTTAAATCATAAAATTGGAACTTGTATAGAACAAGTATATTTAATGAAATATTTATTAGATAAAATTAATATAAAGAATAAAATGTTTTGTACAAGAATATATGAACCAAATAATTATGACAACTTCGAAGAAGAAGAACACATGCATTGTTTCATACTTTGTTATAAAGATAATAAAGTATATCATATAGAGCACCCTAATTTTTATAAAATAGGTATTTATGAATATAAAAATGAAAAAGAAGCTATAAAAAAGATTAATAATTACTTTATTAAATTATCAGGTGGTATATCAAGACCAGTTACTGAATTTTTTGATGTTAAACCAGGATTATCTTTTAAAGAGTTTAATAATTATATTAATAGTTTAGATATATCATTTAGAAATTTAGAAGATAAAGAAGAAGATTATAAAAAGTTATATAAATGGTGTAGACAAAAATTTGTATATGAATGGTTTGAACAGAAAAAATTATCTTATGAAGAAATAATAACTAAATATAGAAATAAATTAAGAAGTAAAGCCCAGGAGTTATTAATAATAAATTATAATAATTTAGATATTGGATTTGTTCAAATTTATAAGTATAATAATAATGTAGAAATTAAAAAGTTACAAAAATATAAAAATGTTTATGAATATGATTTGTTTATAGGTGAAAAAGAATATTTATCAAAAGGATTAGGAACTAAAATTATCAATTTAATAAATCAAAAAATTTATGAAGATTCTAGAGCTGATGCTATAGTACTAAGACCATTTAAAAGAAATATTAGGGCTATTAAATGTTATGAAAAAAGTAACTTTAAAAACATATATGAATATATAGGAGAAGATACATTGGGTAATAAGGAAGATATAGTAGTTCTTTTGAATAAAAAAAGTAGGTGAATTATGAATTTAATAGGAAGTAAAACAATTGAAACAGAAAGATTAATATTAAGAAGTTCAAAAATGGAAGAACAGAAAAGATTATATGAAATATTAATGATACCACAAGTTAATAAATGGTATTTAACTTCTGGTAAAAAACATTCTGATGATAAAGACTATTGGACTTGGGATAATCAATCAAAATTTTATGAATCAAAAGTTAATAAAGCAGATAATTTAGATGCTTTTGGATGGAGTATATTTTTAAAAAAAGAATATACAGAAAGTAATAAAGAAGAAGTAATAGGGCAAGTAACTGCTCAAGAAAGTGGTAATGATATTACTGTTAGAGACGTAGGATGGTATATAGATCCTAAATATCAAGGAAATGGATATGCTAAAGAAGCGGCAAAAGCTATGATTGACTATATGTTTAAAGAAGTTGAAATAGAAAAAATAAGTTCAGGTGCTGTAAAAGAAAATATTGCTTCTTGTAAAATTTTTGAAAAGTTAGGTTTTACTAAAATAGGTGAAGTAGAAGAGATTTCTCCTTATACATTTTATGATGGTATATTAACTTTTTCTAAATATGAATTAAATAAAATGGGGTACTATGAAAATAATAGAGTATAATGACAAATATTTAGAAGATGTGAAAGATTTACTAGTAGAATTAGAAGAATATATATTATCAATAGATAAAGATAATTTAGATCAGTTACACGAAGATTATAGAGAAAAGATAACTATATTAGATTTAGTAGAAGTTAAAGAAAATAATGGTAAGTGTTTTTTAGCAATCGAAAATAATAAAGCAGTAGGTTTAATAATGGGGTATATAAGAAAATATGATGAGTATGATTATTTAGATTATAAATGCCCTAAAAGTGGAGAAATATCAGAACTAATAGTGACAAATAAAACTAGAAGTAAAGGTATAGGACAAATACTTATAAATAAATTAGAAGAATATTTTAAAAGTGTAGGTTGTGAATATATTTTTGTTGATGTATTTGCTTATAATGAAATAGCTAAAAACTTTTATAGTAAAAATAACTATCATTCAAGAATGGAAATAAGAGTAAAAAAAATAAGTGAAAATTAATTTGATAGGAGTGATAATATGATTAAACCAGAAGGATTAAAAAAAGGGGATAAAGTAGCTATAGTTAGTTTATCTTCAGGACTTATAGGTGAAGAAAAACTCATACATAAATATTATTTAGGTAAAAAAAGGTTAGAAGAAGAATTTGGTTTGGAAGTAGTAGCTATGCCTAATGCTTTAAAGGGATTAAAGTTTATTGAAGAACATCCAGAACTTAGAGCTAAAGACTTAATGGATGCATTTAAAGATCCAACAATAAAAGGCATTATATGTGCGATAGGTGGTATAGATACAATAAGAATAACTCCTTATATAGATTATGAAGTTATAAAAAATAATCCTAAAATATTTATGGGATATTCTGATACAACAGCTAATCATTTTATGATACAAAAAGCAGGTTTAGTTTCTTATTATGGCCCTTCTTTAATGACTGATTTCGCTGAATATGTTAAGATGTTTGATTATACAAAAGAAGCCGTACAAAGTGTATTATTTGATGGAATAAAAAACTATCAAATAAAATCTAGTGAATACTGGAGTGATGATTTCATACCTTGGAGTGAAGATAATATAAATATAGAAAAGAAATTAAAAAAAGATACACATGGTTATGAGTTATTACAAGGTAGTGGTAAAGTAGTAGGTAAATTACTTGGTGGATGTATAGATGCATTCCCTATATATGTTGGAACTCCTATATGGCCAACACTTCATGAATGGAAAGATAAAATATTATTCTTAGAAACTAGTGAAGATAAACCTAGTCCAGATTATTTAAAGTGTTATTTAATGAATTTAGGTGCTCAAGGTATATTTGGTGTAGTAAAGGGAATAATTGTTGGAAAACCAAAAGATGAAAAATACTATGAAGAATATAAAGAAGTATATAAGAAAGTATTAAAAGATTTTAATAAAGAAGAACTACCAGTACTTTATAATATAAACTTTGGACATGCTATGCCAATAGGAGTATTACCTATAGGAACTGATGTAGAAATAGATTTTGATGATAAAACAATCACACTAGTAGAATGTCCTGTTAAAAAACTAATTAAATGAAAAAGGTGTTTATGAATAATTTTTTAAAAGATATAGAATTTGATAATGAATATATAAATTCATGTATAACTAAAGTAGATAATAAATTAAAAGAATATATAAATAATAAAATATTACCTGAATATGATTTAAATGATGAAGGTCATAATAAAAATCATATAGAATTTGTTCTTAAAAGAGCATTCGAACTAAGTAAAAATTATGATATAAATTATAATATTTTATACGTGTGTGTTAGTTTTCATGATATTGCCTGTCATATAAATAGAGAGGAACATGAAGTTTTATCTGCTAATATAGCTTATAAAGATGAATTTTTAAATAAATTCTTTAATAAAGAAGAATTAACTATAATAAAAGAAGCAATAGAAGACCATAGGGCATCTTCAGATAAAATACCACGTAATATATATGGAAAAATATTATCTTCAGCTGATAGAAAAGTAGATATAAAAACATATTTAATTTCATCTTTATTCTTTCAAGTAAAAGATATTAGTAATTTAGATATGAATGAAGCAATAGAACAATCTTATAATCATGCTATTAAAAAATTTGGTAAGAATGGGTATGCTACTAATAAGTTTTACGTAGATGATAAAAGATATAAAGAATTTCTTACAAACTTACAATATCTAATTGATAATAAAGATGAGTTTTATAAATTGTCTGAAACAGTATTTAATGAAGTTAAAAACAATAAAAAGATTTAAAATTAAAGTATATATATGTTTTATACATAAAAAAGATAAATTCATACTAAAATATTGATTTTTAACTAAAA
>JAZRAM010000093.1:0-4554 GCA_045634565.1 Bacilli bacterium | reverse complement strand
GGATAAAATCCCCGAAATAATAAAGTCTAATGGTGAAAAACCTATAATAAGTATATTAGATGATAATAGTTATAAAGAAGAATTAGAGAAAAAATTATATGAAGAATATTTAGAAGTAATAGAATCTAGTTGTAGTAGTAGAGTAGAAGAATTAGCTGATATGTTAGAAGTTATTAAATCACTTGCTAAATTAGAAGATAAAACTTTAGAAGAGGTAATTGAAGTAGCTAAAGCAAAAGAAGAAAAAAGAGGTGCCTTTGATAAAAAAATATTTTTAGAGAAAGTAATAAGTGAATAGTATGATATATATAGTAAGACATGGCGAGACTGATTATAATGTAGAAGGTAGATATGGTGGTAGAATAGATGTAGAATTAAATGCTAAGGGAATTGAACAGGCATATACTATTCATAACGAATTAAAAAATATAAATTTTGATGTAGTTATTTCAAGCCCTTTAAAAAGAGCTTATAAAACTGCTCAAAGAATAACTAATTCTGAAATTAATATAGATTATCGTATAATTGAAAGAGATAATGGAGAGTTAGAAGGTAAATTAAAACAAGATTGTCCTTCTAATATAGATTTTAATGATCCAAATACAGGTTATGGAATTGAGTCTATAATAGATTTTAGAAAAAGAATATTTGACTTTTTTGATGAAATGATTGAGAAGTATAAAGGTAAAAATATTTTAATAGTTACCCATGCTGGTGTAGGGATATATGCAAGATGTTATTTTGAAGGTGAACCCAAAAATAAAGATTATAGTATATATAAAATAAAAAATTGTGAAGTAATTAAATATGAGAATGATTTAGTTAAAGTAAAAAGTATGTAAAAGGAGATAATTATATGAGACAACCACATCAAATTTTAGCTTTTCCATATAAAAAAGATAATGACGAAAATTATTTATATGGCATGTTTTGCAGAATAGGAAAAACAGAAAGATGGCAAGGAATTGCTGGAGGTGTTGAAGAAGGAGAAACTAATTAAGAAGCAAAGAATAAATTAAAATGGGATAGTAATAGAAATGCTTTGTGGGAATTAAATTGGAAATTGCTTAATAATAAAACTGATGTTTAAAAAAATAATTAAATAAATAAGTAAAAATAAATACCTGATATAAATATTATTTATAACGGGTATTTATTTTATTTATTTTACTTATAGTGAATAATGTGATATTATATAATTGAAATTTATGGATTGGAGGATTATATGCAAAGAAATATTGATTTAAATTTATACAAGGTATTTATAAAAGTATATGAATTAAAAAATATATCAAAAGCTTCAGAAGCGCTTTTTGTTTCACAACCATCAATAAGTCATAGTATAAAAGAATTAGAAAATCAATTAAATATTAAATTGTTTTATAGAAATTCTAAAGGTGTAGAACCAACTCCAGAAGCAAAAAAATTATATTATTATGTTTCAAATGCTTTTAATACTATAGAATCTGGAGAAAAAATGCTTACAGATTTTAGCGATTTAAAATCAGGGGTAATTAAAATAGGAGTTCCAACTCATATAGGTACTTGCTTTTTAGCGCAGTATATTGAAAACTTTAATAGAATGTATCCAGGAATAAAGTTTGAAATTGTTAATTTATCAACTGCTAATATGATTTATATGTTAGAGACTAGAAATTTAGATTTAATAGTTGATAGTTTACCAATTGAATCTAATAGATTTAAATTAGATGTATATGATCTTATTGATCTAGATAACTGCTTTTTAGCTAGTAAAAAATATTTTGGCTATTTAAAGAAAAATATTAAAATAACAGATTTAGATAAATTACCATTTATAATTCCAAATCCTAATTCATCTATAAGAAGAGAATTAGATAAATATTTGGATAAGTTTGATATAAAAATTAATTCTATAGTTGATGTATGGACTACAGAAATGATGTTGGATTTTGTTAAAAGAGGAATGGGTGTAGGTTATTTTATAAAAAATTCGGTAAGTGATTTAATTGAAACAAATGATTTTATATCATTTGACTTTGATAATACTTTACCTAAATTAAAAGTATGTATTGCTTATATATCTGAATTTCAAACTTATGCATCCAAAGAATTTATAAATTATTTAAAGGATTGTGTTAATAATGAATAATGTAGATTTTTTATTAAATGATGAAACTAATATAACGATAGAAGATTATAATGAAAGATTAAATATATATAATGTATTTTGTCAAATGCCAGAGGACTTTTTCGCAAAATTAAGACATTTTCAACCACAAATTGGATGTTTAAATTGTTGTTCTTTTTGTAGTAAATCATCATCTCCAACAATAGAATATTGGGATGAAAAAAGAATTAGAAATGTGATTGCTGCTTTAAAATATAGTTCTAAGAAGTATAGAAATAATGAACCACTAATAGTATGGGATAGAAAAACACATAGAAATGAAGTTATATTTTCTTATTCTGATAACGATGTTGGTAATTATAAATATTTAGATAAGTTTATAAAACTTTCTTATGAAGAATTAGGTGTAAAAACAAGAATATCTACAGTGGGATATAGCAGACATAATAAGGAATTAAACAAAGTACATGAATATATTGCTAATCATCCAGAATATCTTGGTGGAGTTAGATTATCATTTACGCCTTATGCTATAGGTTGGTGTTCTAATAATAAAAAATTTAGTAAAGAAGATTATGCAGAAGATATAAGCAATTTTTTGAAAATTTATTATCCATACTATAAATCTGTAGGTAGTGGTTGTAGAAAAATGTGCGTTGAATTAAGATATAAACCTTTTGTTAGAACAAAAAAAGTAGATGTTGGAGAAATAAATGGTCATACATATATATATTCTGATAGATATTTGTATGTATCTAAAGAAAAAAACATAACTTTTAATATTTCAAATATAATTGATCCACTTGATCACAGTATAAAACTAAGTGAACCATCTATAGAATTTTATCATATCTATTTACAAGAAGATATAAATAATATAGAAGATTATATAAAGAATAAATTTATTAAAGAAAATTCTAAGATAGTTGATGTTTATATGATGAAAAATGAAGATGGAATATACTATTCAATTGAACCTTCAATAAAAGAAAATGGAAATTATGGAATAAATATATATCCATTAACTGCTAAAAGATTAATTTCTGGTTATGTAATTACAGAAAGATTTTTCGTTAATACTTTAATTAAATATAAGAAAAAATTTGGATTAACAAAATCAGAAAAATTTGATGATGCTACTTGGGAAGATGTAGAAAATGTGTTGAATTTGTTAAATGATTTGGCTGATGAATATGCTAAAGAAAAAAATTATGATAAAGCGAACTATATAAATCATAATATAATATCTATGATAGTTCCTTACTCTAAAGCTTTAAAAGAAGCAGGATATCAAGCAAGTTGTTTCTTTGATCCTAAATTTACCATTGATACTGGAATAATATGTAACATGGGTAGAGCAATAGGAGAATTCAAAGGATTAACTAATAAAATAAATAATCCAATGACTCCTACTCATGAAAGAAATTATGGAAAAACAAATAGTACTATGATAGTTGAAAACGTTGCTTGGAAATTAAATTGTGGTTATGAAGATACAATTGTTATAGAAAAATTAAATTTGTGTAATACAGCAACCGAACAAGGTCAAGTGACATTTAAAAAGGATATTAAACTAAAACCTAATAATAACATTCTTACAACTAAAGAATTAAATAGTGAATATTTAATTCCAGGGCAAAGGAGTTTTGAAGTTTAATGGCAATATATTTTTACAAAGAATTTGGACCTTTAGGTTATTTAGCTAATTATTCTAATCATGGTTTTTATAAAGATAATGTATTTTACAAAACGGTAGAACATTTTTATCAATCTAAAAAGTTTTTAGATATAGAATTACAAAAAAAAGTAATAGAGGCACAAACTCCTAAAGAAGCCTCTAATATAGGTAGAGATAGGAATAATAAATTAAGAGATGGTTGGTCTAATATAAAACAAGATATTATGTTAGAAGGTGTTTTAGAAAAATTTAGACAAAACAAAGATATATTAATTAAACTTTTAAATACAGGAACTGAAGAAATAATAGAAAACACTATTGATGAATATTATTGGGGTTGTGGAAAAGATAAATCAGGTGAAAATAATTTTGGAAAAATATTAGTTAAAGCAAGAGAAATTTTAAAAAAGGAAGAACTAGAAAAACTAAATAATTTAAAAAAATTAGATAGTTTATATATAATAGGTCATAATAATATGGATTTTGATTCTTATTTTTCAAGTTATATATTATCTAGAATACTTAGAAGTTTAAATATAAATGCTATATTTGCAATTCTTGATAATTATAATATAGGTGAAGAAGATAAAAGAATAATAAATGATTATAAAAAAGAAGATCCAACTATTTTAAATTTGAAAGAAATAGATAACAAAAATTTTATATTAGTAGATCATAATGATATTGATCAATCACTAAAAAATGAAAGTTCTAATATAATACTTGCTATAGATCATCATATAGATTCTAAAAAAGTTAAAGAGTG
>JAZRAM010000092.1:0-3170 GCA_045634565.1 Bacilli bacterium | reverse complement strand
AGTAGGTATTGTTAATAGTTTGGTTTATACTAATTATGGTGGTGATATAACTCAAATAGAAGTTAATCATTATGAAGGTAATGGTAATATAACTTTAACTGGATCTTTAGGTGATGTGATGTTAGAGAGTGCTAAAATAGCTCTAAGTTACATAAAATCAAACTATAAACTATTTAATATAGATTACAATATATTTAAAGATGATATACATATAAATATACCTAATATAGCTATTAAAAAAGAAGGACCAAGTGCTGGTATATCTATAACTACTGCAATAATAAGTGCTGCATCTAATTTAAGTGTTAGTAAGAATATTGCTTTTACAGGGGAGATAACTTTAAGAGGTAATATACTTAAAATAGGTGGATTAAAAGAAAAAGTAATAGGGGCTTATTTAAATAATATAGATACAATATTTATACCACATTCTAATATAAATGATTTAGATTTTATTCCAGAAGAAATAAAATCTAAGATTAAGTTTATACCTGTAAAAAAATATGAAGAAGTATATGAATATTTAAAAGGAGAAAACAGCTAATGGAACCTATAAACATATATAAAACAAGAAAATTAGTATATAAAATTATGTTCGATTTTTATGATAAAGATTATGAAGAAGAAGCTTTTATGTTTGATTTAAACATTATTAAGTCATTAGAAGTTATAGTAGAATATCATACTAGTCAAAATGATTTAAGTGCATCAGTTATTAATAATATTAACAAGTTTTTAATGGCAGCTAGAGATTATCAAGATGAAAATAGAAATGAAAGAATAGAAATTATAAATAATATAATAAGACTTATGAATGCTCAAGAAAAAGATGATTCTTTAGTGTTTTATAGGATGCAACTACACACTCGTACAAAAGAATCTAAATATTTATTTAAAGCAAGTAATGCTGAAATAATAAAAGAAATAGATAATGTACATGATTCTATTTGCCATGACTTATTTGTTTTAATAAGTCATTCCTCTGATATAAGTGATGAAGATTTTGTAAAAGATTATCTTCCTGAACTTAAAGATTCTGAATTATATTATGAAAGTTTAAATGTAATATTAAAAGAAAATCCTATAGTATTTAAAGATCAACTTTTCTATAACAGAATGATATGTGTGTTAGAATATAATAATATAATGTATCAAGATCTAGTAGAATATAATGAAAAACTAGTTAAGAAAATAGATAGAAAAATAAAAAATATAAAACAAGTTTAAAATGACTTGTTTTTTCTTTCAATTTATTAAGTTTTAATGTATAATGTATGTAGGATAGGTGATACTATGTTAGGTAAGATAGTAGGAATACAAGAAAATACAGTATATCTTAAATTGAATGTTAATTTAAGTGAAATGCAAAGTATAATAAATTTATATGTACTTTTAGAAGATAAGGAAAGAAAATTAATAGGTGAAATAGTAGATATTAAAACTGATATTGCTAATATCAATTTAGTAGGAGAATTTGTAGATGATAAATTCTTATTTGGCGTATCTAAGAAACCATCTTTTTCTGCAACTTCTAAGCTTATATCTAAAGAAAAAATGAATAGTATATTAGGTATGCCTAACTATAATGAAAAAAAGGATTTATATATAGGAAAAAGCCCAATATATGAAGGAATAGATATAGGTGTTAATATAAATGAATTCTTTAGTAATCACTTTGCTATATTTGGATCTACTGGTAGTGGTAAATCTTGTAGTGTATCAAGAATATTCCAAAACTTATTTGAAAAACAAAGTGCAATAGCATATAAAGCGAGTATTTTAATATTTGATGCTTACGGAGAATATCATAGTGCATTTAAAGATTTAAATAAAAAATCACCTGAAATTAGTTTTAAAGTATATACAACTAATGTTAATGATGATAGTGTGCCTAATGTAAAAATACCTTTATGGTTACTTACAGTAGATGACATAGCTCTACTTTTAGAAGCTAAATCAAGAAGTGAATTACCTATAATAGAAAAAGCAATGAAATTAGTAACTATATTTGCTAGAGAAGAAAGTCAAGTTTTAAAAAGTAAAAACGATATAATAGCTCGTGCTTTACTTGATATACTTGCTAGTGGTAAGTCTCCAGCTCAAATAAGAGACCAAATATTTTCAGTACTTAGTCACTATAGCACAAAAGATTTGAATCTAGAAACTCCAATATACCAACCAGGATATACTAGACCATTAAAACAATGTTTACTTATAGATAATACAGGTAAAATAAGAGAGATGGAACTTTTAACAACTTTTATAAATGGATTTGTTACTGAAGATGTTGAATTAAGTTTACCTGATGGAAGTTTTAGATATACATTAAAAGATTTATATGATGCTTTTGAATTTGCTTTAATTTCAGAAGGAGTACTTAGTAGTGATAAAGTATTTGATGAATATAATGTACTTAAGGTTAGGCTTAGAAGTTTAGTTAATGGAGATTATGCTAAATACTTTGATATTTCTGAATATCAATCAAGAGATGCTTTTATAAAAGAAATATTAACTACTGATACAGGTAGAAAAGCTCAACTAATAAATTTTAATATAAACTATGTAGATGATAGATTTGCTAAGACATTAACAAAAATATATTCAAGATTATTTTTTGAATATGCTAAAAATTTAAATAAAAGAGCAAGTCTTCCAATACATATAATTTTAGAAGAAGCGCACAGATATGTACAAAACGATACAGATATAGATGTAATTGGATATAATATATTTGATAGAATTACAAAAGAGGGTAGAAAGTATGCTGTTATGCTGGGTCTTATTTCTCAAAGACCATCAGAACTTTCAACAACTGCACTTTCTCAATGTAGTAACTTTTTAATATTTAAAATGTTACATCCAACCGATGTGGAATATATAAGACAGATGGTACCAAATATAACAGTTGAAATATTAAAGAAAGTTAAATTACTGCAACCAGGAACTTGTATAGCGTTTGGTTCAGGTTTTAAGCTTCCTTCTTTGATAAAATTAGACATGCCAGATCCTGCACCTTCTAGTAACAGTTGTGATATAAGTGGTGTATGGTTTATAGATAGAAATTAAAAAATTAACAAATAAAAAATTTGTTAATTTTTTTGTATGTTTATTTATGAAAAGTTAATAATAAAAAAAGAAACCTACTTCAATATAAAGCAGTCTCATTTGTT
>JAZRAM010000091.1:0-11868 GCA_045634565.1 Bacilli bacterium | reverse complement strand
TTATTTTTATTTTAGATTTATTAAATACATCTTCATTTTTTAAATATAAATTCATTTTTTTTACTACACTTAATCTTTCTTCATCGTATTCAAATAATCTTTTTCTTATATCCTCATGATTACAATGTTTAAATAAAGTATCCCAGAATACAAAAGATTCTTCATCTATTTGTTTTAGTAATTCTTTTAATTTATTATAGCTTTCTATATTAAATGTATCATAGTTATATTTAAATACTTTAGGATAATCTATATAACAAAAGAATTTACAAAACTCTTCATAATTCAAAGTTAAAATAGCTGCTTTTTTTAAATTAAAATAATATTTTGTAAAAGGATTTATATCTAAAACAGTTATATCTTTACAATCTTTTAATGCTGCATTAATAACTTGATCTCCTGATGAACCTACTGTAAGCAAAGATTTATCTTTTAAATCAAATAAATCAATATAACCATTTATATTTTCTGTAGTAAATGGATATATCCAAGAAAATCTATCAGCATCTATTGTAACAAGTTTACCTTGTGATCTACCAAGTGCTCTTCTAATTAATAAATTAAAATCTTTATCCATACAAATCCCCCAAGTAATAACTATTATACCAGGTATAAAAATAATTACAATAAAAAAGATACTAGTTTTAGTATCTAAATCACTATATTATTGAATTTCTTTTAATTGAAAATCAACACCAAAATCTGTTGAATAGCCAGAGTAATCACCAACATATGTAGATGATTTAGAAACATCTACTACAAGATTAACATCTGAATAATTAACTGTATATGCTATATTTGTCGTAAATCCTTCATATACGTACTCACTATTTGGTGATGCTATTACAAAATATAATCCACTTATTCCATCTAAAGTAACTTCAAACGTTATCACTTCTGTTCCCTTATATGTGTCGATTTTTGACTCGCCTACTGTCCACCCATTTGATGTTAATGCAGATATTAAACTTGTATAATTAGCTTTTACTAAAGAAAAAGGAACTTTAGTAACATCTAGCATTACTATATTTTTATTGTCTTGTACTGTCATCAATCCACTTTCTTCTCCATATATATAACCTGAAACTTTAGTAAATTTAAATCCTTTATAAGTCTTTTCATCTACATGAGTTTGAGTAGTATTTTCATTATTAGTTATATTGTTATTTCCATTTTCCTCATATTCGTTTACTGTTTTATTTTTAGAACCTAAAGCAAATACTAAAATTATTATAGTTAAAACTACTGCGATACTTATACCTATTATTATAAATAATGTTTTATTACTTTTAGATTTGTTCCCATTTGTGTTATTAGGAGTATTATTATAATAATACATTTGATTCATATTTGGATTAACATTGTTCATTGGTTGCGGTTGTACTGGTTGTGGATTTTGCACAAATTGTTGTGTTGCTGTATTTACCGGTTGTGGATTCATTGGTTGTGGCTGTACTGGTTGTGGATTTTGCATAAATTGTTGCGTTACCGGATTCATTGGTTGTGGATTTTGATTATTCAATGGTTGATTATTAAAGTTATTATTAAAATTATTATTCATATTATTATTCATTTTTTACCTCTTTTCTTAATTCATTTTTATTAATTTTGAATGCGAATAATTGTTATTAGTATCATATATTCTAAATACACAATAATAATCATTACCATCTTCAAAATCTGCTAGTTTAAAATTATTAAACTCTTCTATAGAAACTTCAACACCCTCCTGTATTCCATTACTGCTGTTTAGATATAAATTCATATCAACATTACCCTTTTCATCTAATAATTTCCTACTTGATGCTGCAAAAGATATATATTGATAATCATCTAAATCAACTGCAACGGTATTAGATAAATCACCTTGTTCATTCTTAAGCACACTACCTATAGTAATTTTTTTTGTTTTCTTATCAAGAATAAATGAAATTTCTACTGAATCAGTTTTCCATTCATATATTTCATTTGAAGATAAATCTGTTGCTACTCCATAAGTTATATATTTAATATAATCTACGTCATTATATGTTTCAAACAAAGTAAGTAAAAATTCATCATCATTTTCATCTACTATTTTAAATGCTGCATTATTAATATTAGCATTTAAAGTATTTCCATTTAAAGTCACACCTTTACCTTTATATACTGGATAATAATAACCATCACCCTTATCCATAAATACTAAGTATTCTGCTCTTGCATAATCTTTTAATTGTTCTTCAGTTAATTCTAATGAAAAGTCAGATTCTTTTTCAGTTGTAGAAAGAGTTATTTTATTCTCAGTAAAAGAATGTTTCTTAGTGCCGTTACTCTGTAATGTATTAAAACTTGTTATAAATTTCTTATATCCATCAAAAGAAGAAAAATCACTATAAACATCTAAAAATAAATTTTTTACAGTATTACTTCCATTATAAGGAAAATATATGCTAATTCCTCTTGAATTCGAATTTGTTGCCCAATTATATTTTATAGTCGATTCTAATTGTTTTAATACTTTTTCCCCTTTGTTCGGAGAAATTTTTTTCAAACCTTCAACTAAATTATATAAGTCAACCATATCATATGATGGGTCATCAGCTTGCATATATGCATATTGATATAAATTACTTCTTACACGTGCTATTTCATTATAGTTCTCATTTACATTAATGTCAGATACAAATTCATTTAATGAATTTACTAGTTCTTTTATTTGTGATAAATCTATTACTGAATAAGTTGAATATATATACTCAGAAGTTCCATAATAGTTTTTTAATGTAGCAATTTGATTTTTATAAGAATTTATAAACTTAGTACCTACATCAACTCCTTCATCAGTTCTTTTTACATCATTTACAAAATTTAGAACACTTGCTATTGAACTTCCTAATGTAATTTCTTCAGATGCAACTAAATAATCAGAATAATCTTTAAAGACATCAGCAACTTCTATGGTCCCATTCAAACAAGTTCTAAATATAACAACCTCTAATTTTTCTTTACTAAAAGGTGAATTATCCAAACCCTGTCTCATATCAAATAAAGATAAATTATCATTAGATAAATCATCATATTCACTACCATCTATAGCACCGCCATGATTCCAAAAAACTAAATCATATTCATCTGTTTTATAATTTTCATAAACATAATTTAAATAATTACTAAATACATTAGCATCTCCCATGTTTTGTATATTTTGTGTTTTTACTTTTTTATAACCATTTTGTGTTAACTCATATATAGATGTTTCAGATTCATCTATATAGTTATTATCCCATTTTTCTGTTCCACCTGCTATTAATACTACATTTATATCTTCATTATAAATTTTATTATAATCTATACTATTTAAATCAACAGTTCCTAATCCACTTTGAGATTCTAAGTTAGAACCAACCATATAAATCATTACTGTTCTACTTACTGATTTGTTATTACTACCTAGTAACATTATTAATCCAATTATTAAAGAAACAACAATTAAACCAATAACCCCAAATATTATATTTTTTTTGGAATTATTTTTATTATTATTTATTGGATATTGTTGGTATTGGTTATTTACATATTGTTGTTGCATTGGTTGGATATTATTTTGTGGCATATTATTATTTATTTGATTGTTTAGCATTACTTGCTGTTGAATCGGTTGTTGATATTGTTGTGTTTCATAAATAGGTTGTCCTGTTTGTGGATTATATCCTATTATTTTATTATTACTATTATTCATATATCTAACCTCTACTCATTATTCTTTTTGTGATCTAATACTAATTCTTCTATTTTTCCATCTGTTATTTCTATCTTATAATAATTTAAAGAAGTGTATATTGGATCCATATTATAAGTAAATGTAATAGAATTATATGTATCTATGTAATCATCTATTTTAGAAGGTTCACCAAATAAATTTATTATTTGTTCTTTTGATATTTCCATTCCTACCTTTAAATCTCCAGGGAATGTAATCAATTCAGCTTTATTAGTTTCTACTTGATATTTTGTTTGAGATATTCTTACTATTTCTGCTTTACTATATTGTAAATCTTCTTTTGTGTTATTTTTTATATCAGCATAAAGAACTAGTTTCTCATTATCTTTATCTCCAATATATAAATTAACATAATTAGATGAATTTCTTTCTAAATAACTTTTTTCAGCAAAACTTTTCATATAAAATCCAGATACATCTTTAAATTCTTTATATGAACAAGGTAGTGATAAAGTTTTTCCTTTAATACTAAATTGATATTTTGTCCAATCGCTTGAAACTGGATTTGTTGTTGCGATACTAATATATTCGTTTTCTTCTTCAATTTTGTCTACTACTCCATCGTTTGTACCTTTTACTATAAAAGATACTATAAACACTATTGATAATATTGCAGTTAAAACGTTTGTAGTTATTAAAACTTTAATTAATTTGTTTTGATTTTTTTTCTCTATATTTGGTGATTGAACATTTATTTGAGCATTCATATTTTGTTGTGTTGGTTGATTATATGTATTTATTTGATTTTGCATTTCATAAATAGGTTGTCCTGTTTGCGGATCATAACCTATTATTTTATTGTTATTATTCATTTTATACCTCTCCTATTCTACTATACTAGTATAACATATTTTTACAATAAATACTATAAAAAAAGATACTAATTTTTAGTATCTAAATTATTATATTAAAAATAAAATTAACTAACATACAAAGTGTGATACCTATTAGAAGAGGTAAAAGAAATGATAGTAATGTCCATTTAATACTTTTTGTTTCTTTATAAACAGTTATAAGGGTTGTTGAACAAGGATAGTGAAATATAATAAATATAATCATACATATAGCAGTTATTATGGTCCATCCATTAGATATAAATAAATCTTTTATTAGAGAGATATCATTTATATCCATCATAGTATTTGAAGATAAATAGATCATTATAATTATTGGAAGTACTATTTCGTTAGCTGGAAAACCTAAAATAAATGCAGTAAGTATAACACCATCTAATCCAAGTAATAAGCCAAAATTATTTAAAAAATTAGATATGATATTTATTATATTAACACCATTTATTGTTATATTCGTAAGTAGCCATATGATAAGTCCTGTTGGTGCGGCTATTATTACTGCTCTACAAAGTATTTTAAATGTTCTATCTATAAGAGATCTGACTAGCACTTTTAATATTTGTGGTTTTCTATAAGTGGGGAGTTCTAATATAAAGAATGAATTATTTCCTTTAAGTAATGTTTTTGATAATATTCTTGAAATAGTAAATGTCATAAATATTGAAAACAATATAACTAAAGTTAATAAAAATACATTTATAGTTGTATTAAGAATACTATTACTTGTTATACTAAAGAACATAGTAAACATTACAATAAGAGTTGGAAATCTACCATTACAAGGTATAAATGAATTTGTAAGTATAGCAATTAATCTTTCTCTTTTAGAATCTATTATTCTTGCACCTGTCACTCCTACTGCATTACAACCTATTCCCATACACATTGTAAGTGCTTGTTTACCGCAAGTTCCATTTTTTTCAAAATATCCATCAAGATTAAATGCAATTCTAGGTAGTATTCCAAAGTCTTCTAAGAGTGTGAATAACGGGAAAAATATTGCCATAGGTGGTAGCATAACTGCAACTACCCAAGTTAAAACTTTATAAACACCATCTAAAAGTGGTAAATAAATAAACTTAGGAATGCTTAAATTTATACTTAGATCTTTTAAAGTATTACCAAACTTAGTAAATATATCGAACAAGAAATCTGATGGGTAATTAGCGCCTACTATTGATATCCAAAATAATACCATAAGCATTAAAATCATTATTGGAATACCTGTAAGTTTATTTGTAAGTAATTTATCTAAATTAATTTTATTTCTTACACTATTTCTTTTAACTACACTCTTATTTATCTTCTCACATTCATCCATTACTTCATTCATTACTGAATCATTAAAGTTAATATTAAAATCTTTTAAATACTCTCTTATTTGATTTAATTTTTCTTGTATTATTTGATTGTTAGAAGTACCTTCTATAATTGTTTTAATTGCTTTAAATCTATTTAATGTATGTTCATAAATTATATTTATACACTCTTCTATTTTTTCTTCATATTCAAAGCTAAAAGAACTATGTGGATAACTTAGTATAACATCTAACAGTTTATCTATGCCTTCTCTTTTTCTCGCACTTATACCTACTACTTTAACCCCTAAGTATGTGGATAACTTATCTAAATCGATATCTACTTTCCTTTTTTTAGCTTCATCTAGTAGATTTATACACACTATTACATTTTTAGTTACTTCTAAAGTCTGTATAACTAAGTTAAGATTTCTTTCTAAGCATAAAGGATCACATACTACAAGTGCCATATCATAATCTTCATTTAATACAAAATCACTTGTTACTTTTTCTTCTTCTGAATGAGGTATTAATGAATAAGTTCCTGGAAGATCATAAAACTCAATAGTTTCACTCTTATATTTTTTATAACCAATTGCACTCCCTACAGTTTTACCAGTCCAGTTACCTGTGTGTTGATGCATACCAGTTAATTCATTGAAAAGTGTACTTTTTCCTACATTAGGATTACCTATTAACGCTATTTTAATCATTTAATTCACGCACCTTTATTTTAGATGCATCTTTATCTCTTATAGCTATTACAGAATCCCTGATTAAGTATGCTTTTATTTTTTTAGAAGGACTTAAAAAAAGTAATTTTATCTTAGTTCCTTTAACTAGTCCTATATCATATAATCTTCTTTTATTTTTTTCATCTAGATTAATTTCATCTACAGTATAATATTCATTATTTTTTATACTATTTAAATACATAGATACACCTCTAGATTATTATATGAGAATAAAAAAAACAGGTTATTATATTAACCCTGCTTCTTTCAAAACATGCCATATACAAGAATAACTTCTTTTAGCATAAAATCTACAAAACTTTCTTATTGTTGTATTACTTCTTTTGTATAAGTTTATTATATATTGTTTTTCTTCTTCACTAATTGTATTAGAAGGTTTTCTATTAGTATTACCGTGTATTAAACTAATTTCTCCCTTTTCCAAATCTTTTTTTAATTTAAGTAAGTATTTCTCGTGGTATCCAGTAACTTGTGCGATTTCTTTATAAGTCATATAACTTTCACCAGACATAACTTTTTTCATTAAATCTATCGCTTCTTGTTTTCTTGACATACCATCACCACCTTAAATATAACATAAAAGTAATAAAATAGCAAGATAAAAAGATTTAAATCTTTTCTAAACAGTGAATATATTCAATAGTATAGTTCTTTTTATACTCACGTTCATTATCAGATTTAAATCTTTTATGTCTTTTTTCATATCTTTTATAGTTACCATATTTTTTCATAATAGACTCTATTTCTTCCATAGGAATTATACCTTCATCATTATAACTAAGTAATGTATATTTGAATTTAGCATTCTTTATTAAATCTTCAAGTTCAATAGCAGCTTTATTTTTTAAGCAGTAATTAGATTTTTTAGTTTCTTCTACTCTAACACCTGTTTTACCTTTTATTTTAGGATTGTCATATAAAGCAATTGTTTCTAGTATGTGGTAATTTGTATCGTATTTTCGAGTATTATAAGGTGGGTCTAAATAAAGTATGTCTCCTTTTATTTCTTTAATCAACTCTTTAGAATCTTTATTATATACTTCATACTTCTTATTTTTAAAGATTAATTCTAGTGGATTTATAACAATAGGTTTTTGTGCTGATTTTTTTAAATCTTTCAAGAATGCTTCGTAAACAGAAGCTGTATTGGCTACTTTATCTGCAGCTTCAATTAGACATGCAAGTAAATAGAAATATTCATTTTCAGTAATTAAATCTTTCTTTTTCCATTTTTCTATTTTAATTCTTACTGCATCTATCTTTTTAGCATTGTCATCACTAAAATATTGTCTTTTAAATTCACATCTTTTAGTGCCACCCAATGAATAGTTTTTATAAATGAATCCTTTCTTACCATTAAGTCCATTTAAACATACAAATGGATCTATTCTTTTTTTAGTTAGTTTCTCAAAAGGTAATTCATCACTATTTTCAACTAAACCTTTTAAAGTTACATAACTAAAATACTGTATATCATTTGAAATAATGTTGTAACCTTTTTCTTTGAAGTATTTAGATACAACTCCTGTACCTGAGAATATATCACAAAAAGTTACTTTCTTACCTAACTTAGTAAAGTCTTCTACTACTTCATCTATATAACTTAATATTGAAAACTTTGATCCTATATAATTCATATTACCACCTACATCCATTTTAACACAAAAAAGACTAGTATTTCTAGTCTTTTAATGATTTTATTATATTTACTTTATCTAATTTTTCCCAAGATAAATCTTTTTTACCAAAATGACCAAAACAAGTAGTTAAATGATATATTGGTTTTCTTAAATCTAACTCTTTAATTATATTAGAAGGTTCAAAGTTGAATACCTTATTTATTATTTCTAATATTTTTTCTTCTGGTATTTTATTTGTATTAAATGTGTTTATATAGATTGATACAGGTCTAGATACTCCTATTGCATAAGATACTTGTATTTCTATTTTGTCACAAATTTGAGCAGCAACTATGTTTTTAGCAACATATCTAGCATAATAAGCAGCACTTCTATCTACTTTAGATGGATCTTTACCAGAGAATGCTCCACCACCATGACTACAAGCGCCACCATAAGTATCCACTATTATTTTTCTACCTGTTAAACCACTATCTCCAACTGGACCACCTATTACAAATCTACCTGTAGGATTAATATATATTTTAGTATTTTCATTTATCATGTTATTAGGTATAACTTCATCTACAACATATTTTTTTATATCTCTTTTTAATGTTTCTAAATCTATATCATCATGTTGAGCAGATATAACTATAGTATCTATATATTTAGGCTTATTGTCTTCATAAAACACTGTTATTTGAGTTTTCCCATCAGGTCTTAGGTATTTAATCGTTTTGTCTTTAAAAACTTGTGTAAGGCACTTAGAAAGCTTATGTGCCATATAAAGTGGATAAGGCATAAAATCTTCAGTTTCATTAGTAGCATATCCAAACATCATACCTTGGTCTCCAGCTCCTATTTCTTTTGAATCTAGGGAACTATCTACTCCCATAGCAATATCACTTGATTGTTTATGAATGTTGATATCAATATTGACATTATTACCATTAAATCCTAATTCTTCATTATCATAACCAACTTTAACTATTGTATCTCTAACAATTTTTTCAATATCAACATTAGTATTACTAGTAATCTCTCCCATTACTACTATTCCATTTTTATGAGCACATACTTCACATGCAACTCTAGAGTTTGGATCTCCACTTAAATAAGCATCTAATATATTATCAGATATTTGGTCACATAACTTGTCTGGATGACCAGGTGTTACTGATTCAGACGTAAATAATTTTATCATAACATACCTCCTTTTATTACCTTAAAAAAAAGTACATAGAATAATCTATGTACTGATTATCCTTATCTTTCGATATAATATCGCAGGATTTAGCACCTAACTTAAATAGGTTGCCGGATTTCATAGGGCCTGTCCCTCCATCACTCTTAATAAGGTAAAATACTATTTACAATTTAATTTTAATATTATATAAGTTGTTTGTCAACATTTTTTTCTTACAAATGCTCTAATTGTATAGAATAGGAAAAATACCATTATAGCAATATATACCCATTCTATTATTGTACAAACAATTCCATTCGTATATTTATCAATTATTTCTGGTATTGAATTAGGAAAAACATTATTTACCCATTTATCAAATCCTTTTATTCCTATATTGTTAGCTATAAAGTTTATTAATCTTAAAAACATATCTATTATAGCAACTGAATATATGAATTTAGAAAATCTTCTAAACCAACCAAATGAAGCTACTATTAAAGCTACAACAATTATCGCATCTAAATACATGTTACCACCTCAAACTTACTAATTTAGTATATCATAATTATCAGATTTTTTCAATTTTATCTTCTTGGTATCTTCTTAAAAGTCTATCATATTTATCTAATCTATTATTCAAATAATATAATTGCTCTTCTATTGCTACAATATTATAACGAATCCAAGAATTAACAGCAAAATTATTATCTACGCCTTCTTTAAATATTATTTCGTTTTGCTTTTTAAAATATGCTAAACGCGTTAAATCAAAGCTTTTTGATAAATTAAGAGGGGGATATGTTAAATCTAAATCATATTTTTTATTTATTCCTAATCTTAAATAATAATTTAATAAAATTCTTGCTGTTCTTCCATTGCCGTTTGCAAATGGATGTATTTTGATAAATATGGCATGAATTAAAGCCGCTTTTACTATAGGATCTGATAAATCGTCTTGTTTTTTAGAATTGAAAAAATCAATAAAATCTTTCATATAACTTTCAATATTTTCTGGATATGGTGGGACGTGATGAGCATATTCAATACCTTCTTTTCCACCAATCCACACTATTTCTCTTCTATAATTTCCAGATAAATTATATTTTTCATTTTCAACATACTCATCATACGTAATTTGTTTATTTTTTTCTTTTCTAATTTCTTCAAATTCTTCAAAATTTTTAATTTTATCTTTTGATCTTATTGTTTTATTTAAAAGTTTTAATTGTTTATCACTAATATTCGTTCTTTCAAAAAAATGTAAATCATATAATTCTAATATTTTAGGCGTATATAATTCTCTTTCTAATATACTAGAATTAATAGTTTCTTTAATTAAGTAATCTTTCAAAAAAATATTTTGTGCTTCAGGAGAATATTCTTGTAATCTATCTATATATAATTTTATTTCTTCCCAAATATAATCTAAACTTTTTTTAGTTTTTTCATCTATTTTTATGCTTTCTAAAAAAGTATTTATTTTTAACATTGTATCACCACTTACATAATATCATTTTTTATAATTATAGTCAAAAAAATAATCCAAAAGGATTATTTTAAAGCTTCTAATAATTCAGCTTTTTTCATAGTTGTGTATCCAGCTACATTTTTTTCTTTAGCTAATTTCTTTAATTCAGCAACTGTTAATTTAGATAAATCTTCTTTAACTTCTGCTTTTTCTTCCTTAACTATTTCTTTTTTAGCAGCAGCTTTTGGAGCTTTAACTTCTTGTTTAACAGTTTTTCCTTCTAAAGCAGCTTTAGCAATATTTACTAAATTAGTGAATGCAGCAGAATCATCGATAGCTATTTCACTTAACATTTTTCTGTTGATAGCAACACTAGCTTTATTTAAACCAGAAATGAATTTAGAATAACTAATATCGTTCATACGACATGCAGCATTAATTCTTGTTATCCATAATTTTCTCATTTCTCTTTTGTTTTGTTTTCTATCTCTGTATGCATATTTTAATGAATGCATTACTTGTTCTTTAGCTGTTTTGTAAAGTTTATGTTTACTTCCAAAATAACCTTTAGCTAATTTTAAAACTTTTTTTCTTCTATTTTTATGAATGTTACTTCCTTTTACTCTTGCCATTTTGTATCCTCCTTCTTAATTAAAATTGTACTTTTTTTAATCTATTTGCATCTGCTTTATTAAGTTCAGAAGCTTTTCTTCCACATCTATTAGATGCTGCATTTTTCTTTCCAGTATTATGTCTTGTTCCTGGATGTCCTATTTTTATAGAACCACCATCTCTAACGTTTAAAACTTTTTGTGTTCCTTTATGTGATTTAATTTTTGGCATATTATTCCTCCTATTTTTCTTTCTTTGGCATAAGTATCATTGTCATGTTTCTTCCTTCTAATGTTGGTTTTTGTTC
>JAZRAM010000090.1:0-6195 GCA_045634565.1 Bacilli bacterium | reverse complement strand
ATGTATTAAAAATATATGATGATATAGATCACGTTAAATCTATGATAAAACTACATAATGAAATGTCAAAAAAAATTAATATACCTGATATAATAAAAAATAAAGATAATAATTTATATATATCTTTTGATTCTAAATATTTTGTTTTATATTCTTTTTTAGAAGGTATACAAATAGGTAAACTTAATTTAGATAGTGAACTAGTAAAGAAAATAGCTTTAGAAGTTAGAAAAATGCATGATTTAACAAAAGATAATAATTATAATTTAAAAGATGTTCCTTTTAATGATTATGATTTAAAAAGAAAATCTTTATTACACTTTGATTTAACAAAAGGAAATATTTTTTATAATAGAAATGGAATTGGTTTTATAGATTTTGACGATGCTAAATACGGATCATCTGTTTGTGATGTAGCTATATTAATATCACTTTTGTTTTTTTCAAAAACAACGGGAGTAGATATAGATAATTTAAATACTTTTATAAATACGTATTATAAAGAAGAACAATTAAAAATAAAAGAAATAAAATATATTAAAGAATTTGCTATTAATTGGATTAACTATGTGCTTGCTGGAAATGATTTTGATACATCATTAAAAGAAAGTTTCGAAGTAAAGAAAAAATTGATAAAGGAAAACTTATTAAATGAAGAATTAATTCCGCTAGGGAATTGTATTAATAAAGATGTTTATGAAATGTATCAAGATATACCATCAAATGAAATAGGTTCAACAAATGAAATAAATGGTGTATTATATGAAGAGTTTTTAAAAATTTGTAAAAAATATATAGAAGAAGAAACAAAAATAAATGAGAAACTTAATACAACAACTAAAAGATATATATTATATATGTATAATTTACCAGTAGGTGAAATAGGTATAAGAACAACAAATAATGATTTTTGGATAAATAAAGGAAGCCAAATATATTATAAAATAAGAAAATCACAAAGAGGAAAAGGGTATGGAAACATAATTCTAAAGTTAGGTTTAGAAAAAGCTAAAGAATTAGGATTTATAAATATAAGAATAAATTGCGATATAAATAATAAAGCATCAAAAAAAATAATACTTAAAAACGGTGGAATAGAAGATATAGTAAATTACAAAACAAAAGATGGTTATAGTACAAGTTATATAATAAATATAAATTAATATATTAATTTAGGAAACAAGTGAAAAATACTTGTTTTTTTTGTGTGTGTGTTATATAATAAATATATAGAATAGGAGAGATGTAAAATGAAAAAAGGTTTTACCTTAATTGAATTATTAGCTGTAATAGTAATATTAGCAATTATCGCATTAATTGCAGTGCCAATAGTATTAAATATAATTGGTGAAAGTAGAGATGAGGCAAAGTTAAGAAGTGCGGAGCTTTATTCAGCAGCATTAGAGCAATCAATTGCAAATCATATGATGAATACAGGAACTAAATTAGATTTAAATGAATGTGTGGTTATTTCTGAGGATAAAGTTAAGTGCGATGGAAAAGAAATAAAAGTAAAGGTAAATGGGGAATTTCCTGATGTTAGTAGTGTAGTGATATTTAATAAAGGAAAAATAAAAGAGGCTAAATTATATTATGGTGATAAAGTAGTAATAAAAAATGAAGACTCTGAATTTTATTTAGGAGATACAAATAAAATTGGGGAAACTCATATAGCATTATTGGAAAGCCAAATAAAAAAAGCCTATGGTAAAGATATAAAAATAGGAGATTATGTGGAATATGATGAGACAAAAGGTGGTACAGTAACAGTAGAAAAAGATGTAAAATGGAGAGTGCTTGGAATAGAAAATGGGAATCTACTATTATTATCTGATCAAAATATAGCATCAAAAAAAATTAATGGAAAAACATATAATAGTGATGAAGAATTACTTAACATTATAAATGAACCATGCAAAGCATATGGGCAAGGAGATTATATAGTAGAAGCAAGAAGTGTATCTGTAGAAGATGTAAATAAAATAACAGGATTTAATCCATATAGAGTTTTAAAAGGTGGGGTATATGGTGCTTATCATGAAGGAAGAATAACAGAATATAGAAATGAAGTTACATATACATACGGTAAAGATTCAAATGGGAATAGAATACTTAATATGGATAGTACTAATTATAAATCATCTCCTGGTGATTTGAATGTTTCACTAGAGTATTTGGAACCAAAAACATTTATGCTTTATGATAAAACTCTTTTAGGGTACGAAGATAATATAGCTATGAACACAAAAAAAACAATAACAGTAAAAAGCGATTATTATTGGTATAGTCCAGAAATTTTAACAAGTTTAAGTCTTGATGAACCAGAGGATGTAGAAGAATATAATAGTATGGAAAAAGTTGGAATAAAAAAAGGAACGCAAGCATATGATATGTTGTTTGCAAATACAACTTGGCCAGAAACATATTGGTTATCAGACATCTTTGATTTTACTTTAAGTAATACTATTTGGCACGGAATGCGCTCGGTAGGAGATGGAAAAGTAGGATTAGGAGGTTCCCTTTGGCACCCTATAGAAATACAAGGTTCATCTGGATCTACTCATGGCTCTACTAAATGGAATGGTGTAAGGGCAGTAGTAGCTTTGGACTCAAATGTAACATTAACAAAAAACGGTGAAAACACTTGGAATATACAATCAAATAAATAATTATTGCAGCAATGGTAAAGGCTAATTATAACTTTAAAATATAATTAAAGAAAGTTTAAATACTTTCTTTTCTTTAACATTTATAAATGATATAAATTTAATATAGTGAGGAATGGTTATAAGCTGTTGATAGTGATATAAAACCAAATGAAATGTTTATTTGTAATGATGGTAAATATTAAAACACCAGTTGCTTATTTAGTTACTTATAATCGTGAAAATGATTTAAATGTGAGTTATTTAGATAAATTTAGTAAGCAAAAATCATTAAAAAATAATTGGTAAAATAAATACCAATTTTTTTAATGTTATATTTTTGGTATTGTATTTGGTCTGGTTTCTTGTTAATATTTATTAAAATTATATAAAATAGTAGTAGAAAAAAAGACCTCAAAACATTTGAAATCCTTTACGAAACAAAGAAAAGCCTTGAAATTCAAGACTTTATAAAAACTTAATGGAGCGGGTGATGGGAATCGGACCCACGTTATCAGCTTGGAAGGCTGGAGTTCTACCATTGAACTACACCCGCAATTCGTAGACAATTAACATTATACTATTAAAAATTATTTATGTCAACACTTTTTTTCAAAAAAGTGAAAATCCTCAAAATGTTCTTTATTGTACCATCTTTCTATCATTGTTCTTTCTGCATAACTTAGGTGTTTATATTTTTTCTTTTCTTTGTTATAATTATTAAGACACATATTTTTACCTCCAATGTTTGTTTAGTCACTTACATTGTACCATAGGTAACTCTATGTGTCTTTTTTTATGTCTTTTTCGGACACTTACTTTTTTCATTTATAAAAAAAGTGAAAATAACTCCAGCCTTCATAATACCGTTAGCTATACTTATTATATGTAGAAAAAAAGAGACTATTATTTAGCCTCTACAATTAATTTAATAGCAGTTCTTTCATCTCCTTCAATTACTATATCAGTAAAAGCAGGTATACAAACAAGATTTTTTCCACTAGGAGCCACAAACCCTCTTGCTATCGCAATTGCCTTAATTGCTTGATTTAATGCTCCGGCACCTATTGCTTGTATTTCTACACTCCCTTTTTCTCTAAATACATTAGCAAGCGCTCCAGCAACTGAATTAGGATTTGACTTAGTTCCTACTTTAAGTGTTTCCATGACTTTTCCTCTCTTTCTATAATAAACTTTATTCTCGAAAATAAAAAAATATTCTTATAATTGACAAAGTATTTTATAATGTAATATAATATATATGTGATTAAGATGAATGAAGAGATAAAGAGAACTATAATACTTGAGAATTACCAAAATCCTAAAAATAGAGGTCTTATTGAAGATGGTTCTTATGAATTAAAAAATACTAATAGTGAAAGTTGTATTGATCAGATAGATTTACAAATAAAAGTAGAAAGTGATATTGTAAAGGATATTAGATTTGATGGAGAAGCATGTGCGATATGTACAAGTTCTACATCTATAATGATTAACTCTTTAGTAGGTAAAAAATTAAATGACGCGCTAGAAATTATTGATAATTTTGAAAATATGATAAATGAAAAAGAATATGATGAGGGATTACTTGGTGAAGCGATTGTTTATAGTGATATAGCAAAGCAACCTAATAGAAAAAAATGTGCACTTCTAACTTGGGAAGGAACAAAAGAAGTATTAGAAAGAAGGTAGTATTTATGCAAGAAAGATTTGATATATGTGAAATACATATTTGTCCAGTATACAAAGTAGGAGATAATTTTAAACCAGATAGGGAATATCCAACTAGGTATTGTGTTATTGATAAAGAAAAAGAGATTGCTATAGATATAAAAACAAAATTAAAATATGATTATATTCAAACAATGAGCCATTTATATTTTATGAGTCAATCTTATAAAAAAATAAAAGGTGATAATAGAGTAGCTATTTTACCTTATGCTTCTTTTATATATAGTAGTTGTGATATGAAAGCAGCTAGAAATATAATAGAGCAATTAAAAAATAATGTAGAATTTCAAGATGGAAATGAGGTATATGATAATAAGTCATATTTAGAATATTTAAAAGAAGAAGTATTAAAAGAAACCCAAAAGCAAAAAAACAAAACAAAAAAAATAGGAAAAAGAAAAAAATAGTTGTTTTTTTCTTTTTATTTGTTAAAATATTTAGTATAATTAAGTAGGTGACTAAAATGAAGAAAAAAGGTATCAATAAAACTAGAGTAATAGAAATATCAAAAATAAAAAATGAACCTAAATGGATGAGAGATTTTAGAACAACTTCTTACGAATGTTTTGAAAGTTTAAGTAACCCTTCATTTGGTCCAGAATTAAAAATAAATTTTGATGATATAACTTATTATAAAAAAGTAGGAGAGAGTCAAACTGATTGGAATAAAGTTCCTAAGGATGTTAAAGATACATTTAATAAACTTGGTATAATTGAAGCAGAACAAAAATATTTAGCAGGTGTAGGAGCCCAAATAGAAAGTGAATCTATATACCACAATATGTTAAAGGAATTAACAGATAAAAACATTATTTTTTGTGATACAGATACAGCTTTAAAAAAATATCCTGAATTATTTCAGAAGTATTTTAATAAATTAGTAAAATATGATGAAAATAAATATACTGCACTAAATGGAGCGGTATGGAGTGGTGGAACTTTTATTTATATTCCTCCAAATACTAAATTAGATAGACCACTACAAAGTTATTTTAGAATAAATAGTGTTAATATGGGGCAATTTGAAAGAACTTTAATAATTGTAGATGAAGGTTCAGAATTACACTATATGGAAGGATGTACTGCTCCTACATATTCAACTGATTCATTACACGCTGCAGTTGTAGAAATATTTGTTGGTAAGAATGCTAAATGTAGATATACAACAATTCAAAACTGGTCTAATAATGTGTATAATTTAGTAACTAAAAGAGCTATAGTAGAAGAAAATGGTTTAATGGAGTGGATAGATGGAAATATAGGTTCTAAAACTAATATGAAATATCCAGCTTGTATATTAAACGGAAAGTTTGCTAAAGGTAGATGTATATCAATAGCGGTTGCTACAAAAGATCAAATACAAGATGCAGGTGCTAGAATGATTCATCTGGCTCCTAATACAACAAGTGAGATTATAAGTAAATCAATTGCCGCTAATGGTGGAGATGCTACTTATAGGGGAAAAGTTAAAATATCTAAAGATGCAATAAATTCTAGAAGTACGATAAAATGTGATACTATTATTCTAGATGATATATCTAGAAGTGATACAATACCAGATAATATAGTTTGTAATGATTCATCAAATATAAATCATGAAGCCACAGTTTCTAAGATTAGTAAAGAAAAATTATTTTATTTAATGAGTAGAGGACTTACTGAAGAAAAAGCAAAAGAACTACTAATAATGGGATTTATAGATAGATTTAGGGAGGAACTTCCTATGGAATATGCTGTAGAATTAAACGCTTTACTTAAGAATTATTTCTAAAAATGTAAAAAAATTTAATTTTTTTACATTTTTTTAAATTTTTACTAT
>JAZRAM010000089.1:0-10548 GCA_045634565.1 Bacilli bacterium | reverse complement strand
TTTAACTATGATACCTTTATAATTACTTACTTATAATATAATAAAATTAAATAAACGTGAGATAAATAAAAAAAAAACTTAACTAAATCAATTACTATTAAATAAAAGAAAGTTCGAAAATATTTCGAACTTTCTTATTATAAATTATTTCTAAAAGCTTTTAATGCATTCAAGAATTCCTCTTGTTTTTTTATTTCTTCTGTTAATTCATTGTAATCTTTAGTATTCATTATATCTAATACTGTTTCTGATTTTTTAACTGTAGGATACTCTAAATTATTTTCCATAACTCCATATATAGGAGAAATAAATTCACTATTTTTAAACTTTTTAGGTTCTTCTTTTACACTTGAATCACTTATTGTTTGAATAACTTCCTTAAGCATTTCTGGTGTTACTGAAGATTCTTCTTCTATTGTTTCAACAATTGGTTCTTCAGTTAAATCTATTTCTAAACTTTCAACAAAGTTTACATTAGACTCTTCGTCATCTATTACTTCAATTTTACCTGATTTTACATTATCAACTAATTCTTGATAACTAATTATTGCTTTTTCTTCTTGTTCTTCTTCAAATTTCTTTACTACATCTTCCGGTTTTAAATCTATATCTTCTTGCATTTTCTTTAAGATATCCTCTAACTCACTAGATTTTGGAGCCTCTTCTATCTTTTCTAATTCTGCTTCTACTTTTTCAGCTTGTACATAATCATCTTTTATTTTTTTTCTATTTCTTTGATTAGATGCGATAATGAACAAGATAGTAGCTATAATAACTAATACAATTAAAATACAAATATATAAATATATGTTAGCAAGTAAAAAACTGTAAATTGTATCCATTATAATCACTCCATACTATTTTTAGGGGATATTCTACCTATCACACTAATTATTCTATCATATAAAATTGTTTTTTTCAAAGGATTTTCAACAATATTATCAAATTATTTTTATAAGTAGTATAAAGCCTTTATTTGTAACAAAATTCTATTTACAGTTATTTACACTACTCTATTGTAACTTCTTTTATTTTCCCTTTTTCTATCAACTTTTTCGCATTTTCTTCTGTAATAACACCACTATCAATCATTATATTTAATGTTTTTTGATTATATTCTCCTACATTTGTTGTAGTATTATATTCTTCTTTTAATTCAATAACTTGATTAAATACTGATAAAGTTTTATTTGCTATTTTATTTAATATAGGTGTTTTATCTAATATTAAGTTACCCACTTTAGAATCTTTTATAATAGTTAAGTTAAAAGTTGGTAAACTAAGTATATATAATATTATAAATGTATATATAAGATTTTGAACTACTCCAAGTACTGCCCCTAATATTTTAGATGGTATTCCTAGTATTATTGTCGCATTTAATATTTTTTCAAATACATTAGTTATTTTAACTAATATTTTAAATATAAATGTAAGTACAAAGAATACTATAAAGAATGCAAATACTTCATAAACAAGTATATTTAATACTGTAATATCTTTAAATATTCCTCCAAAATTAAAGAATGGTAAATTATTATATAAAAATACACTTACTGGATTCTTAAATAAGAAAGATAATATTATAATAACAAATATCCCTACTAAAGATACAAGTTGTCTAGTAAAACCTCTTTTAAATCCTATTAATGCTCCAAACGCTAAAAAAATTAAAATAATTATATCAACTATACCCATATTATCATCTCCATTATAATTATATTATAATTTTTTTCAAAAATAAAGTAATTTATCGAAAAATGTGGTACAATGATTATGGTGATAATATGAGTATTAATAAAAATAATGTTATTTCTTTTGTTGCTAGTCCTAAAACTCAAGAAATGATGAGTGAAGAATTAAATTGGTGTATGAGAGATAAAACTCCTCAATATGCTAAATGGCAAGCAAAAGATGGAGATACTGTTATTACTTTATATGAATCTGGTAAAGTTGTATTTCAAGGAAGAGATGCTGATCTTTCTAGTGATTTTTGGATTACTACAGAAAAGATAAATAGTGGTAAGGTAGATGTTAAAAACTCTGGTGATAAAAAGAAAGATTCTAAAAAAGAAAAAAAGGAATATGTTAATCCTAGAATATATAATTCTTCTAGCATAGGTTCTGATGAAGTTGGTACTGGAGATTACTTTGGTCCTGTTGTTGTTACTGCTGCTTATGTATCTAGTGAAAATATAGCTTTCTTAGAAGAATTAGGCGTTAAAGATTCTAAAAAACTTACTGATAACGATATTTTAAAAATAGTTCCTAAGTTTATTAAACAAATACCATATGAATCTATGATTTTAACAAATGAAGAATACAATAAGTTTTATTCGAGTGATATAAATATGAATAAAATAAAAGCCCTACTTCATAACAAAGTATTATATAAATTAAGTAACACTATCAAAGATTATGAATATATAATAGTTGATCAATTTGCTGAAAGTTATGTTTATTTTAATTATTTAAAAGAATCTTCTAATGTAGTTAGGAATATTACTTTCTTTACTAAAGGAGAAGATAAACATTTATCTGTAGCTTGTGCTTCTTTAATTAGTAGATATATATTTATTAAGGAGTTCGATAAATTATCAAAAAGTGTTGGTATAGATCTTCCTAAAGGTGCTAGTGATTTAGTTGATAAAACTGGTAAAAAAATAGTTGAAAAGTATGGTTTTGATAAATTAAAAGAAGTTTCTAAAATGAACTTTAAAAATACTGAAAAAATAAAAGAGATCATCTAATCTCTTTTTAATTTTAATTTTTTTTGTGTATCTTGATCTACAGTTTTATAAAAATAATCATCTACTATTTCTTTACTAATCTCTTTACTAGTAGTTATATAAAATAAGTAACTATCTATAATAGAAGTTAAAAAATCTACATTTTCCCCTATATATTCAGTTAATATACCAATTTTATTTAATCTAATCATTTCTAAATAAAAATAATCTTGCTTTTCTAAAGAGCTTTTTGGACAATTATCTCTAACAAATATATTCCATTTATAATAAACCTTTAAAAATTCTAACACCATTTTTTGAAACTCATTATATCTTATATCTTTATAGTTAATAAGTTTGGTAGCTATAAAATAACTTACATCTACCTTTCTAGGTTGTTTTTTGTTTTTATTTTTATAATCATTGTAATATTCTTTAAAAGATTCTAAATTATAATCAAAACTATAAGATATTTTATCAAGTAGATGTAATTTAGATATTTGCATTAAAGTTTCATCTTGCCCCATATTTTGTAATTCTTCTAACATAGTTATTTTAGAAGTAACACACAATTTATTAAATATAATTGAACTTTCTATTATAGAAGATAAAAACTCTTCATCTTTTAATGTTCTTTCAATTATATTATCTTTAGTATCATTAAAGTCATCTAAATAATCAAAATTTTCCAAAAAAAAGTTAATCTTATAATGATCTAAAAGGAACAAACTAATTACTTCATCATATGTATCACTATTTAATCTTTCTAGATTTAACATAGTTAGTTCTTTCGAATTCATGTTTATAATATTTTCTCTTATTTTATCGTTAATAGATGTAAACATAAAACCACCTAAATTTAGTTTAACACTTATTTAATTTAAAGTAAAGAAAAAGTAGTAGATTATTCCACTACTACCCATGCATCAGCAATTGGTCTTGTTTTGTGTTCTAATGCTCCGTCTATTGGATCATTTATAGCACAATAAGTATCATTTCTATAATCATTACATGCCGCATTATATTGACTTTGAGCAATACCTTTTGGCATTACCATAACACTAGATGTACCTCCATCTAAGTTTGCAGCATTTATTGCACCATAATTTTGCATAATTTCAGTAAGATCAACCATATCAGCACCTTTAGTTCTAGTGGCATTAGAATCTATTACAAGAAGCAATACAATTCCATCTGCTCTTTGACCTATTGCAGTTCTAGCGGCATATCCCCATCCACCATTACCTTTAATGAATGATGGAGTTCCATTTACTATTAAGAATGGTCCCCAACTTACTGCATCTCTTACCCCCATATTTAAAGCTTGCTGTGCTGTTGTATTTTTTAATAATACTAATACATCTTCATTTGTGAAACCTATAATTCCTCCACCTTGATTTCTAGTACCATACTCACCGTTAGTAATTAACTTACCATCTGATATTGTTATTCCTGTAGGAGCTCCACCAGTACTATTGTGTCCAGGATCAGAAAATCCCCCACCATTTATACCTATTATAGCATTATGTTGATCCGCCATTTGAGTTACATATTGACCTTTAGAACCTACATATGGAGTAACTGCTAATTTTACTTTTGATGGATCATAAATAACAGCTAAATATCCGTTACATCCATTAACAGTTAATCTAATTATTTGATATTTAATATCATCTTCTACATCAAGAATTTGTTTTTCATATTCATTTTCATAACTATCTTTTTTGTATTTATATTCTACTTTTTCAATTAAACTTGTATCAGTAGATTCTCCACTTTCTTCTACATAATTATTATTTATTATTCCATCTATTTCTTCAGTACTATAAAACCATTTACACAAATATTGATGATTCATAGTTTGCATAGCTGTAGTTATAAGCCATGTTTTAAACTTTTCATTAGGACCATATAATAAAACTACAAATCCTACACAACCTATTATATAAAAACTCATAAATATACTAAATAATACTTTTTTCCATTTTTTTAATTTTTTATTATTTGATTCTCTATTATGTACAAATAGTATTATACCAGTTATTAATAGTAAAACTAAAACAATTAATAAAATAATTATTATTACAAAGAATGGCATTCTTATTAAATATTTAGTGTGACTTCCTACTATAAATAATACTTGTAAACCAGGCATAAATAATAAACTTATAATTATAAAGATAAAACCTAATTTCTTCATTCTTTCATTCATAATACATACTCCAAACATTAAGGAAACTAAAGAATAGTTTCCTTCTCTTCTAATAATTTCATATATTCATCTTCAAGTAGATATATTTCTTTACTACTCATAAAAAGTATTACAGCATTATCATACTCTACTAGTTTTTCTGCCATACCTTGTTCTATATAATCTCCATTATCTAACTTATCAATTATAGTATAGGCACTTACTCCAGGATAATCTTCTGGATTTTCCCTATCGTAATTGATATCCATTACATAAGCTTTATCTGCTAGATTTAAAGCATTAGCAAACTCATCAGCAAACTCTTCTACTCTTGAGAAAGTATGAGCTTTAAATACTGCGATAACTTGCTTATCAGGATATTTTTGTCTAGCTGCTTTTATAGTTACTTTAACTTCTGTTGGATGATGAGCATAATCATCAACTATTACATTATTTCCAATAATAGTTTCTTTAAATCTTCTCTCAGCACCTTTAAATTTTTTTAGACTTTTAGCAACTTCTCTTGCATCAAATCTTTCATAATGACAAATAGCTATTACAGCAAGTGCATTAAGTAGCATATGCTTACCATATAAAGGTAAATCAAAATGTCCATAATATTCATCTTCTACAAAAACATCAAAACTAGTTCCATCATTTCTATATTCAACATCCCTAGCTTGAATATCATTATCTTCAGAGAGTCCATAATAGAATATTTGTGGATTAACATTTAAACTATGCGTATATGGATCATCACCACATGCTATTACCATTTTATCTGCTTTATTAGCAAATTCTTCATAAGCAAGAATCATATCATCCATACTTTTATAATAATCTGTGTGATCCATTTCTATATTAGTAATTACTACATATTCAGGATCATATTCTAAGAAATGTCTTCTGTATTCACAAGATTCTAATATAAACTTATTAGAGTTTCTATCACCGTGACCTCTTCCATCTCCTATTATATAATTACACCCACCTAAATCACTCATTATATGACTTAACATAGATGTAGTTGTTGTTTTACCATGGCAACCTGATATACAAATACTTTCAAACTTTTTAGTAAGTCTACCTAACATTTCTTGATATTCATATATTTTTAATCTACGTGCTTGAGCTCTTATAAGTTCTGGATGCTCATCTAACTTTAAAGCAGGAGAATATATAACTACTGTTTCTTCATCTAATTCATCATTCTTTTCATTATATATTTTTATACCACGCTCTAATAATTTATCTTCAGTAAATCTATGATCTTTAGCGTCATCATACCCTACTACTTCATACCCTAAATCATTAAGTAGAAGTGCTAGTGCACTCATGCCAGCCCCTTTAATTCCTGCCATATAATATTTCATAAATTCGCTTCCTTTTCTATAATAATTCTATGATAAATGGACCAAGTATTATAAGTAATATAAGTGGTATTATAAATATAACAGATATAATACTTACTTTATTTGGTATCTTATTTATTTGTGCTTTAACTTCCATCATTTGTTTTTCTCTTAAATATTCTACTTGATTATTCATAGTTTCTATAATACTATTACCAAATATATTTGTTTGAGTAATATTAAGTAAAATATTATTTATTGTTTCTGATGGCATTCTTTTCTTTAAATCTTCTAATGATTCCATTAAAGATCTACCAAACTTCATCTCAGTTAAACTTCTTTTAAACTCTTTAGATAACTCATTATCTACATTATTAACTGTTATTTCTAAAGCATTTTCTAAATTTCTTCCTGATTCTAAAGTTAAAGTTAATATTTCAAAGAATGTTAAAGCTTCTAAATCTAATTTTTTTATTCTTTTATTTATAGGGTCAGTTATAAAAACGTAATAAAATAAATTGTAATAAAGTATTACTACGAAAGGTATTATATAGTTTTGAACATTTGTTAAAAATACTAAAACTACAGCAAGTATAATAGTAGTTAAAAGTCTAACAGTTAAAAAACCTGTTGCGTCAAACTTAAACTTTCTATCATCGCCTAACATATTCAATTTACTTTGAATATTTTCTATATCTTTTACTCTATATATCTTTCTAATTATATCAATATTCATTATTTTATCCCCCTTACTTTCATAACTTTTCTAACTACTACAATATATGTAATATATATTATAAGGATTATTAATAATAATGCAATACCTAAAGGATTATTAAACAACACTTTAAAGTAATCTTTATTTATTAAACTTATAAATACTACAAAAGCAATTGGAACTATTATTAATACATACATAATTAGTTTTGAACTACTAGTTAAAGCTTTAAACTCATTTTCAAGTTTCTTTCTATTAAAGATAGTCTTTTCTATTGAGTTAAATACTTTAATTATATTACCACCTGTTTTATTTAAAACAGATATACTAGCAGTTAAATATACTGCATCACTTAAATTGATTCTATCAGAAAATCTTTTGAATGCAGTTTCCATATCAAGTCCTAAAGATATCTCCATACCTATTTTTTTAAATTCTTTTGATATAGGCCCATCTAATTCTTTAGCAACCAAATCAACTGCTTGTGTTATACTCATACCTGCTTTAAAAGCATTATTCATAACAGTTATAGCTTCTAACATATCATTTTCAATTTTCTTCTTATATCTTAAATATTTATATGCATAAACAATATCTAAAGTAATGTATCCAAGTAAGAATGGTATAACCATCTCAAATGGTTTAGCAAGTTCTGCTTCTATTAATTTTACAACTATCATAAACATTACGAATAAGAAACCTACTATTATTTTTTTAGATATAAAGTTTATATTATTATCTTCTTTATCAAATGCTTCAATATATTTATCATATCTTTTAGCACGTCTTTTAACTATTTCTAACTTACCAATAACTTTACTCATTTTCTCTAAGAAATCTCTATATTGATTATATAGATTATCAAATAAAGATATAGATTTATTCTTAGATGAGTTAATAGTATATTTAGAAAATCTTTTTTCTAATTTAATACTTCTAATGTATTTTGTTAAAAATAACAATCCAAATAAGAAAACTAATAATACTCCAAATTGACCTAATCTAATTATATCAGTATTATCTTTTTTTACTGTAACATATACTAGTTGCGTTGTTGTATTACCTGCTTTATCACTAACTTTATACTCAATTTTTTTAATACCTTCACTACTAAAATCAAGTGTATCTTTATTAGTAGTAATAGTACTAGTTAAATCACCATCTACATTATCAGTTGCAGTAATACCATTCATTACATCAAAACCTTCTTTAGAAGTTATTTGATGTGTCTTTTCACCTATATTTATTACTGGAGCTTCTTTATCTATTTTATATTCACCACTAACAATACTTGAAGTAACATTTCTATAATCAGTATTAGTTATTTCTATTCTATATGTTCCTGTTTGATTTAAAGTTATATTAACAGGAGTATTAGTGGCAACATAAATAGGTTCACCATATACATTATCTTTAACAATTATATAAGAATAGCTAGATACTAAAGATGAAGGCGTGTAAGTAACAACTACATCTTCATTAGTACTATCTATATAATTTATACTCAACCCCTCCATACTTCACCTCTATTCAAATATATCTTTTAAATTAGTTATACCTCTTGATTTTAATCTATCATAAGTTTTTAGAGTAGCTTTATTTAAAACAAACTCTCCATCAACTTCTCCTTCTTCAGTAATTCCTGTTTGATTAAAAGCAAAAATCTCATTTAATTTTATTTCATCTCTATCAAAACCAACTACTTCACAAATACTAGTAATTTTTCTTTTACCATCTGTTAGTCTTGAAATATTTATTACTATGTCAATAGCATTTTCCATATATTCTCTTATAGCCTTAATAGGTATTTCCATACCAGCCATAAGCATCATTGTTTCTAATCTATTTAATGCATCCTTAGGACTATTAGCATGAAGAGTTGTCATACTTCCTTCATGTCCTGTATTCATAGCTTGCATCATATCGAATGCTTCTTTACCACGAACTTCTCCAACTATTATTCTATCAGGTCTCATACGAAGTGAATTTATAACTAAATCTCTTATAGTTATTTCACCTGTACCTTCATAGTTAGTACCTCTAGTTTCAAGAGAAATTACGTGTTCTTGTTCTAATCTTAATTCTGCAGCATCTTCTATAGTTATAATTCTTTCTTCATCACCTATAAAAGATGACATAACATTAAGTAAAGTTGTTTTACCACTACCAGTACCACCACATACTATAATGTTCATTTTACTTTTAACGCATGCTTCAATAAATCTTGCCATATATGGTGTCATAGTACCATTTCTTAAAAAATCTTCTATACCAGCAAGTTCTCTTTTAAACTTACGAATAGTTAGTACTGGGCCATTTAAACTTAAAGGTGGGATTATCGCATTAAGTCTTGAACCATCACTTAACCTTGCGTCCACCATAGGATTAGCAGTATCAATAGTTCTTCCTATAGGTTGAATTAATCTTTGTATAGTTCTTATGATGTGTTCATCATTTATGAATGATACACTATCATCTTTCATAATTCTACCGTCAAGTTCGATATATATTTCATTAGTTCCATTAACCATTATTTCTGTAATACTTGGGTCATCCAAGAGTTCAGTAATAGGTCCATATCCATTTATTTCATTATCAATCAAGTTATTTATATAACTTCTTTCAACAACACTTAAATCATAACCTTCTAATGACTTATCTATTTGTTTTCTAACAAAACTAGCCATACTGATTTGATTATTAGTATTATTATCAATTAAATTTTGTATAATCTTATTTCTTAGTTCATCTAATAACTTTTTATTAGTAAATGCATCATAATCTGGAACATCTCTTAATATAGTTTCTTCTTCTTTTACTTCAAACTCTTCAACAAAAGATCTTGCCATATTAATCCACCTTACTTTCTTTAAGTAAATCTAAAGCAATTAAATTATATATTTTCATAGCTTCTTTATATTTCTTATATATATTTTCATTTAAAGTTAGAATATTACCTTCTATTATATATTTATCTATATTTTTAATATAAAAGTTAGATGGCACTATATAATTAACACTCTTGTTAATTATATTTTTAATATCATACTTATTATAATAATTTTTATCTCTATCATTAGATTCATTTAATATAATTTTATAATTACTCTTATTCATATCATTCAATATAGAAACTATAGTTTTCATATTCTTTAGATTCATAGAATCATTATTTATTAAATATAATATTTGATCACTGAAATCTAGAGCAAACAAGTTAATATCAGTTAATATATGATTAGTATCTATTAAAATTACATCAAACTTCATACTAGCTTTATAAAGAATTAAATTAAGTATTTTACTACTAATCTTTCTAGCAAACCTAGGATCTTTAGGTGCTGGTAAAACTTTTATTTGTTCATTATAACTAGTAACATAATCATCTAAATTATTAAACTTATTATTATTCATATCTTCATATAGATTATAGATATCATTGTTATAATTTATATTTAATAAACTAGCAACATCTCCACTATATAAATCTAAATCTATTATTAATACTCTTTTTTCTAATCTAGAATATATACCAGCTAAATTAAGAACAGTAGTAGT
>JAZRAM010000088.1:0-1681 GCA_045634565.1 Bacilli bacterium | reverse complement strand
GATGTAATTATTATATATGTAATGATGGTGGTTATATATTAGATAAAGATCATAATTTAATATATAGAAATTATATAGATAAAAAAACAGTTGAGACTGTACATTCTAGAATGTTAGAATTAGGGTACAAAGATTATTTTTTTGATAATATAGATAGATTTAGTAATGAAATAATTGATAATATAAATAAGATCTCTGTTAAGATTCAAAATGATAATCCTAACAAAGATATAAAATACTTATTAGAAGGATTAAACGATGTATATGCTTATATAAGCACTAATTGGATAAATATACTTAGTACTGAATCCAAAAAATCTAAAGGAATAGACTATATAATTAATAAAAATGAATATAATAATATATATGTAGTAGGAAATGATATCAATGATTATGATATGCTAAAAAAATACAAAGGATATTTTATAGGTAATTCTAATCATTTAGATTTTAACACCATAAATAATTTCTTAGAATTAAAAGATATAATAAAAAAATGATTAGTTACTAATCATTTTTTTACTTTTTGATATCCTTTTTTTTCTTCTTTTTCATTTTTTAAATTTGCCAAAGATGTATCATTATAATCTGTAGTTAATATTATTTCTGTTCTTAATTTTTTTAACTTTTCGCATTGTTTAGTTCTTGAGATTGTATTGTTTTTTTCAATAACTTGAGCATTATTAAGTTGTATAGAGTTTGTTTTAACTAATTCATTATCTTTTACTATATCATTTAAAGTATCATATAATTTTAATTGCCTTGAGTTTTTAAGCTTTTTAACTTCTTTGTTGTTATTTTCTATATATGAAACAGCGGTAGTTACTTGGAATAGAACTACTAAAATTATTGAATAATTAGATATAGTAAGTAAAGTAGGATTTATTGTAGATAAGTAACCAAGCGCTAAAGATAAAAATAAAGGAGTTTGTTTTACTTTTCCAAAAATAGTACTATCTATATTTATATTTTTATATTTTAATTTATATGATATATTAACTAAAGAAATAAGAGCTTCCCCTAATAAAACAAAAATATAAAGTGGATTTAAAAATAACAAGTTAATACCAATTATTCCAGCGAAACTTTTATCAGTTATTTGATCTAACACCTTCCCATACTCACTGAAACTTTCATATTTTCTAGCAGAAGCACCATCAAGTTTATCAGTAAACGCACCGAACCCAGCGATACAAGCAGTAGTAATAAATAACGGTATAGAAGCTGTTATAATCGCTATAACTGATAGAGTTACTGTAATAATAGGTGTTACTAATCTTGTGAATGTCCACATATTTGCTCTTTGTATTTTATTGGTTTCGAGTTTAAAGAATTCTTTAAACATTTTTTTAGTTCCAGTTTTGAATTCTTCGTAATATTTTTTTAGAATTTCTACCATACAATCACCATAATATCCTCGTCAAATTATTTTACCACTTTCCAAAAAAAAGTCAACATATTTCATATTTTAAACCATATAATATATTGTATTAGGAAACTAATACTGAGAAGCAATAGTGTATGTAAATGTTTCATTTATTTATTGTTTCTCTTTTTTTATTCGACAAAAGTTATGACTAATTTATTATATAGTAATAGTGGTGAGAATATGAGAAAAAAATTTAAAAAGAAACGAAAGTTTAAATATAAAATTATAATTTATTTATTCTGTGTATTATTT
>JAZRAM010000087.1:0-10352 GCA_045634565.1 Bacilli bacterium | reverse complement strand
AGCATCGCCTTCTTTTACTCCATTTTTACTTCCTTTATCTATAGTAATAGTATTATACCAATATCCTAAATTTCTATTTACTACAGTTGCATTAATATATGAATATTCAGACAAAGTTGCATTGAGATCTAATAAAGATTTTAATTCTGTAACCTCTTTTTGTAATTCCTCAATTTGTGCATAATATAAATCGGTTTTCTCAACTTTCTCTTTTAATTTTGTATATTTTTTATATAAGTCTTTTTTTTCATTAAATACTTCAAGTTCATTACTTACAAACTTAATAGGTGCGTAAAAGATTTTTTGAATAAAAGTTGTTGTATCTTTTATTGCTTTCTCAAAAAAGTTTAAATTTTTATTATCATCTATTGTATAAGATGATATTCCAAGTAAAAGTGCAAATGATACAATTATTATAATTATATATTTTAGTTTATTATTCTTTCTTTTCATTTTATCACCTATTTTTATTATAGTACATTTTAATTTATTTTAAAAGCAAATGTCATTATTTTCTACAAAACTATAATAATTATTTTTAGTTATTATTATGTGATCTAAAAATTTAACACCTAGTATTTTAGATGCCTCTATTAAATTGTTTGTAATTTCAAAATCTTGTTTACTAGGAATTGGATTACCACCTGGATGATTATGCACACATATTATAGCACTTGCTCCAAGTAAATATGCTTCCTTAAATATTTCTCGTGGGTGTACTAAACTATAATTAACAGTTCCAATAAAAAGAAGTTTATCTCCTATTATTTTTTTGCCATTATCTAAATATACAGCATAAAAATATTCCTGTTTTTTATCACCTATTTTTTCTTTATAATATTTATAAACTAATTCTGCACTATTTAATTTAACATTCTTTAAAGAATCTACTTCCCTATTTATTCTTTTACCTAATTCTATAGAAGCAAGTAAATTACACGCTTTACTTATTCCTATTCCTTTAAAATCTTTTAAATATTCTAAGTTAATATCATTTAATTTTTTTATATTTTCTATCTTACTTAAAAGTTCACTGCCTAAATCTTTAGCAGAACTACCCTTTGTTCCTGTTTTAAATATAATGGCAAGTAATTCTTCATTACTTAAACTTTCTACTCCATATTCTATTAATCGTTCACAAGGTCTATCTTCTTTAGGTATATCTTTTATTTTAACTCCCACTAATTACTACCTCCTCATATTTTACTAAAACTTGATTTATTATAGATGAAATAGCAGTTTCATCATTTGTATTTTTTAAAACGGTATCATAATTTTCCAATAACCCTAAAAAGTTTTTATTAGTTATACCATACTCTTTTATTATTGTCTCATTACCTATATTTTTATAATAGTTTACTATTTTTTCAGCATTCTCTTTTAAATTAGTTATTCCAACATATACATAATATAAATTATCTTGTTTATTATAAACATAATTTTGAAGTGATATTGTATTTTCTTCTAAACTTTCTAAAGTAGAAAAAACTCCATATTGTATAAAATATAAGGTTTCTCCTTTATTTGCTACTTTTATTCCTTCAAAATCATCATATTGTTTTAGAAAAAAATTAGAAAGAAAAAAACCAACGATTAGAGCTATTATGAATGTTAATAAATATTTTTTCATATTATCACCAATTTTATTGTAGCTTAATCATTAGTTTTATTTTGTCGAAATTAGTCTTCTTCGTCGTCTCTTTCAACTAGAACTTCTCTAGGCTTAGAACCATTTTGTGGTCCCACTATACCTCTATCTTCTAATAAATCAATACATCTAGCTGCCCTATTATATCCTAGTCTAAATCTTCTTTGTAAAAGCGAAGCACTTGCTTTACCTTGTTCTATAACAAAATCTACTATTTCATTATATAAAGGTTCTTCGTAATCATCACCACTACCTAACATAGTAGTAGCTCCTTTTTCTTCATCATCCATAAGTAAAGATTCATCATAACTTGCTTTTTGTTGATTACAAACATAATCCACTATAGCCTTTGTTTCTTCTTCAGAAATAAATGTTCCTTGGATACGGACTGGAGCATTTGTTCCTTGTGGTAAGAAAAGCATATCACCTTTACCTAGTAATTTTTCAGCACCTACCATATCAAGTATTGTTCTTGAATCGATACCACTTGATACAGCAAATGATATTCTTGAAGGAATATTAGCTTTAACTATACCTGTAATTACATCTGTAGAAGGTCTTTGAGTTGCAACAATTAAATGAATCCCAGCAGCACGTGCCATTTGAGTAATTCTCATAATTGAATCTTCTACTTCTTTTGCAGCAACTAACATTAAATCTGCAAGTTCATCAATTATTACAACGATAAAAGGCATTCTTTTTATTTTTTCTTCTTCAGGAAGTCCTTCATTCTTTTTATCTATATATGCATTATAACTTTCAATATTTTTTGTTTTACTTTCTTCAAAAACTTCATATCTTCTTTCCATTTCAGCAACTATTCTTTTTAAAGCAACATTTGCTCTTTTAGGATCAGTTACTACTGGAGCCATTAGGTGTGGAACTCCATTATAAATAGAAAGTTCTACTTTTTTAGGATCCACTAATACAAGTTTAACCTCATCTGGTTTTGTTCTCATAAGGATAGAAGCAAGAATACTGTTGATACAAACAGATTTACCACTACCTGTAGCCCCCGCTACTAAAAGATGGGGAGTTTTATTTATTTCCATCCATTGTGGTTCACCCATTATATCTCTGCCAAGTACTGTAAGTAATTTAGAGTTTACTTTACTAGCAGGTAAACTTGTTAAAACTTCTCTAACACTTACCATAGAAATTTTTCTATTTGGTAGTTCTATACCTATTGTACTTTTACCAGGTATTGGAGCTTGAATACGTACATCTTTAGCTGCTAGAGCTAGAGCAATTTCTCTATTTAAACTAAGTATTTTACTTACCTTAGTTCCTGCTTTTATTTCAAGTTCATATTGAGTTACTGCAGGTCCTACATGAGTATCTACAACACGCGCTTCAATACCAAAATCCATAAGAACTTGAATAATTATTGGAATATTGTTTTTAATAGCAAGTTCATTTTCTTTTCCATCTGTTTTCATCGGTTTATTTAAAAGAGAAATTGGTGGATAAACATATTTCTTACTTGGTTTATCATCAGTTACTGGAACAACAACAACTTCTTCTTCCTTAGGTTCTTCTACTTTTTTCTTTCTTTCTTTTTTAGGCATATGAACCTTACCAGCTACTTTTCTAACCTCATCTTTTGTTTTCTTCATCATTTCAAATATAGTAAGTCCAGTATAAATTATTAGTCCACATACTATTAAAGCAAAACATATAAACCATGTTCCATTGAGTGTTAATAAAGTAGCAAACACACTAACGAATATCGCACCTATTATACCTCCACCTGTTTCTGGTATCCAAAAATCTTGTTTGATTCCTTTCATAACATTATCAACAGTTGATTTTAGTACATTCATCCCATCATCTAGTATACTAAAATTATTTGGATCTATTTCATTTGCTTCAATATAACTTATATGTAGTAAAGTAAGTATGCCTATTATTATTATAAAAAGTCCAATTGACTTACCTGTAACTATTTTAGGTTGTTTTCTTTTAATTATAGTATATATTCCTATGCCACCTAATACTACTAAAAACAAAGCCCAAAGAGTTCCAAATAAAAAACAAGAAAAACCTTTTATAAAATCAGCAACCATACCAAAAGGACAAAGGCCTACAATTGCTATTAATACTAAAAATATTCCTTTTAATTCTACTATGTACCCTACTGGTTCTACTTCTTCTTTACGTTTTTTCTTCTTTGCCATAAATACCTCCATAGCCTATAACAATATTATAACATAAATAAACTTAAAAATAACAAAAATTATTTCATTTACACTAAATTATACATTGTATTATAAATTCTATCATCACTTACATATTCCATTATAAACTCATTATCTTTTTTACATATTATTATTCCTATTGTCTTATCTTGACTTATACTTTTTATGTTTTTATCCACATAATTCATATACGTTTCAATTTGGCCTATATATTCTTTTTTTAATTCAGTTACTTTTAATTCTATTACAACATAACAATTATATTTAATATTATATAAAAGCAAATCTATGTAATTATTCCTATTCCCTATTTTTATTTTGTATTCATTTTTAATATAAGTAAAACCTTCTCCTAGTTCAGATAGAAAATTATCTAAATCTTCTAGTATTAATTGTTTTAATGTTTTTTCTGTTAACTTTTCATAATTATAACTGTTTCTTATTAGTATCGGATTCTTTATAAAATCATTTACTGTCATTTCTTCTTTTCTACTTAGTTTATTCTTTGTTTCAAGCGATAATCTTTCATACTCTTTGTTTTTTATTTTATATCTAAGTTCTCTAACTCCTAATTTTTGTTTTACCGAAATATCCATGTAATAGTTAATTTGATTTATATCATCAAACTTTAATAATTCTACATAATGGCTCCAAGTCAATTGGTGCGACACTGTCGCACCTTTTTGTTTTAAAATAAAAAATTGTCTCATTCTCTTTAAAGAACTTACTGTATAACCTTTACCTAACTCAATAGTTAATTTTTTAGAATATTCTTTAATTAAATTATCACCGTATTTAGCTCTAGTTTCTCCACCTTGTGCTTCTATTATTAGTTTTCCTACATTATAATAAGTCTCTAATTCATTTCTATTTTTACTATAATCTTTTACTCTTTTATATACTTCATTGTTTATCAGTTGTTCTTTTATTTCCTTATAATAATTCATATATTTATCTCCTAACTTAATTCATAATTAGTTTCAAATATCCTATCATCACTGCAATATTCCATTACAAACTCATTACCTTTTTTACATATTATTATACCTATTGTCTTATCTTGATTTATACTTCTTATATTTTTATCTATATAGTTCATATATGTACTTATTTGACCTATATATTCTTTCTTTAATTCTGTTACTTTTAATTCTACTACTACAAAACAATTATATTTATAATTAAACAATAATAAATCTATATAATTATATCTATCTCCTATTTTTATTTTATATTCATTACCTGCATATAAAAATCCTTCACCTAATTCATTTAAAAAATTATCTAAATCTTCTAATATTAGTTGTTTCAATAATTTCTCAGTTATTTTTTCATAATTATAGCTATTTTTAATTAATATTGGATTCTTTATTAAATCATTTACTTTTACTTCTTCTTTTTTACTTATTTTATTCTTTGTTTCAAACGGTAATCTTTCATATTCTTTATTTTTTATTTTTTCATTCAATTGTCTTTTACTTAATTTATAAATTACAACTTGTTCAACATAATAGTTAATTTTATTCATATCTTCGATATTCAATAATTGTACATAATGGCTCCATGTTAATTCGGCAACCAGTGGTTGCCCTTTTTGAATAAGTAAATAAAATTGTCTCATGTATTTTAAGCTTCTAGTTGAATAACCTTTACCAATCTCTTTAGTTAACTTTTTAGAATATTCTTTAATTAAATTATCTCCATATTTAGCTCTAGTCTCTCCACCTTGAGCTTCTATTATTAGTTTTCCTACATTATAATAAGTCTCTAATTCATTTCTATTTTTACTATAGTCTTTTACCTTTTTATATACTTCATTGTTTATCAGTTGTTCTTTTATTTCGTTATAATAATTCATATATTCATCTCCTTTCAAACAAGATAACACATACAAATTATTTGATCAAATGAATGTTTTTGCTTAATTACACTCTAATTTTTGCAGTAATTAAAAAACTACAGACAGTTTACTGTTTCCTGTAGTTTTTACTATTACACTTTTACAAAAACACTATAAATTTTATTTTTTTACACAAATATATAAATATAATATACAATAACAACTATAAGCATTATTATCCCTTCTCTTCTTGTAAGTTCTTTATCACTTCTACCAAATATAAATAATAACACTCCAGCAAGAAGTACAACAACTAAATCCACAAGATTAAAAGCATTTGAAGATACTGTACCAAATATAGTTATAGGTAGACCTAATACAACACATATATTAAATATATTAGTACCTATTATATTTCCAATTGCCATATCAAATTCACCTTTTTTAGCAGATACTAAAGTAATAGTAAGTTCAGGTAAACTTGTACCTATAACTATTATTGTCATAGCAATTATTTTTTGCGAAACATTTAAAGACTCAGCAATATAAACCGCACTATCAACTATAAAATCACTTGTTATAATTATACCTATTATAGATAATATTGTTCTTATTATTGCTTCTTTTCTATTATATTTAGGTTTATCAGGAAATAAGTCTTTATGTTTTCTTACTATAGAGAAAATATATACACAAAAAGTTATAAACCATATAATAAGAATAATTCCATCTATTCTACTTAAACTGTTTTTAACACCACTACCAAATAACGAATCATTTATTAAGAAAAAGAATGCTGAAGTTATAATTAGTAATAAAGGTAATTCTTTTCTTACTGTTCTTTCTTTTAGTTTAATAGGTTTTACTATTGCAGATACTCCTATAATAAGCAATATATTTATTATTGAGCTACCAATTACATTAGCAAGCGTCATATCAGAATTACCGGAAGCAATACTATTAAATGAGATTGCTAGTTCAGGAGCGCATGTGCAAAAAGCAGCTATTGTAAGCGCAATTACCATTTTAGGTACTTTAAAACTTTCAGCAATAGCTGTAGCAGCATCTACAAATGTATCTGACAATTTAATAATTAAATATAGTGATACCAATAAGATTATTATACTTAGCATTAACATAACTTCACCTATCTTTACTATAAATAGTATAACACAGTTTTAATATAAACATTATAAAAAAAAGCACTAAATATTTTTAGTGCCTTCTATTTCTTCTTCTATTCTGATCAATTGATTATATTTACACATTCTATCTGTTCTTGACATAGAACCTGTTTTTATTTGACCTAAATTAAGTCCTACAGCTAAATCAGCAATAGTAGTATCTTCTGTTTCACCACTTCTATGTGATATTACAGTTTTATATCCATTGTTTCTAGCAAGTTCTATTGTTTCTAATGTTTCTGTAATTGTACCTATTTGATTAACTTTTAAAAGTATTGCATTACCAGCACTCATGTCTATTCCTTTTTGTAAACACTTTTTATTTGTTACGAATAAATCGTCTCCAACTAATTGAATTTTATTACCTAATCTTTCAGTAATAAGTTTAAAGCCTTCCCAGTCATTTTCATCTACTGGATCTTCTATAGATATAATTGGATATTTAATAGTTAATTCTTCATAGAATTCTATTAATTCATGTGTTGATAGAACTCTATTTTCCCCTTTTAAAACATATTTACCATCTTGGTAAAACTCAGAAGCGGCAACATCTATAGCAAGATTTACATCTACTCCAGGAATGTATCCTGACTTTTCTATAGCTTCTATTATAAGTTCAAATCCTTCAGTATTACTATTTAAATTAGGAGCAAAACCACCTTCATCTCCTACTCCAGTAGCATATCCTTTTTCATTTAAAACTTTTTTTAATGTGTGGAATACTTCTGCCCCTACTCTTAGTCTTTCTTTTATTGTATCTCTATTAGGTATTATCATAAACTCTTGAAAGTCTAAATTATTTGAGGCATGAGCTCCACCATTTATTATATTCATCATTGGTTTAGGAAGTTCTTTTCCGTCACCAATATATTTATATAAAGGAAGGTTAGCTTCTTTGGCACTTGCTTTTAAAGCAGCCATTGAAACACCTAATATTGCATTAGCACCTAAATTAGATTTATTTTCTGTTCCATCAAGATTTATCATAGCATAATCAAGTTCTTTTTGATTCCTTGATTCCATACCTATTACTAAGTTTCTTAATTCATTATTTACATGATTGACAGCATTTAATACTCCTTTACCCATGTATCTTGTCCCACCATCTCTCATTTCTAATGCTTCTCTAACACCTGTTGAAGCACCAGAAGGAACTGCAGCTCTACCTACTATTCCACTTTCTAGTATTACATCTACTTCTACTGTTGGATTACCCCTTGAATCTAATATTTCTCTTCCAATTACATCAACTATTTTTCCCATAAATTTCTCCTATTCTAAACTATTTACTGTTTCTTTAAATGTATCTCCTCTTTTTTCAAAATCTTCAAATTGATCCCAAGATGCACATGCTGGACTTAAAAGTATTGTATCTCCATCATTTGATATGTTATAAGCAAACTTAGTAGCTTCTTCTAATGTATTTACAACTGTTGCATCTATTTTACATTCATCTGCGAATTCTTTTATTCTATTTTTTGTTTCTCCATAACAAACTATGTGAGTTACATGAGCTAAATCATCTTTTAAATCTTCAAAAGAATGACCTCTATCAAGTCCACCTAATAAAAGTATCGTTGGTGTATTAAATGCATTAAGAGCTATTTCTGTAGATTTAACATTAGTTGCTTTTGAATCATTATAGAACTCTCTACCATTTATTTTAGCAACAAATTCTATACGGTGTTCTACACCTGTAAACTTATTTAATACTTCTTTTATTGTTTCATTAGATATACCTAATTCTTTAGTAGCAATTATAGCGCACATAATATTTTCATAATTGTGCATACCTTTTACTCTTATTTCATTTAAGTTAATTATTTTTTCATCTTTATAGTAAATAGCATCCTCTTTTATATAAGCATCTGCATGCTCACTACTAGAGAAATATACTTTATTAGATTTAATATCTTTAGTAGATTCATAAGAATCTTTATTTGATTTATTTATTATAGCTATATTTTTACTATTATGATTCATAAATATTCTAAGTTTATGGTCTATATAATTTTCATAAGTACCAAAGAAATCTATATGTACTGGAACTAAGTTCGTAAGTATACTAACATTAGGATTAAAGTCATAACAATCATGAAGTTGTTGAGCAGATATTTCAAGTACCACTACATCATTCATTTCTACATTTTCTACTATTTGTGATAAAGGATAACCTATATTACCACCTAAATGAACTCTCATTCCCATTGCTTTTATAAACTCATAAACAAGTGTTGTTGTAGTTGTTTTACCATTAGCACCTGTTACAGCTATAACAAAAGCTTCTCTAGGTAAAAAATGATAAGCTACTTCTACTTCATTTACTACTTTTATTCCAAGTTCTATAGCCTTTAAAATTAATGGATGATCATATCTAATTCCTGGATTTTTTATAACTAAATCATAACTAGAATCAATTAAAGATACAGGGTCATCACTTTGTATAAAAGTTACTCCTAACTCTTCTAATTCTTCTATATGTTTAATATCTTGCTCCTTTTTATCAGTAACAAGTATTTCATTATTATATTTACTTAATAATTTAGATACTTCGTATCCACTTCTTGCCATACCAAGTACAAATATTTTTTTATTCTTAAACATAATATCACTCCTTTATATTATATGTCACAAATAGCACCCTTAGATTCATAAATTCTAACAATACCACTTTTTGTTAATCTATTTCCTACTACATAATCTTTATCTATTTTTTTATCTTGTTCCATTTTCTTTAAATCTACTAGACTTAAATCTATTTTTGATGTTATAGCAACTGCTGTTTCATTATAATTTATAGTATATGTATATCCACCATATAAATCATTTAAATTATAATATTCTAAATTCTTTGAATCATTTAAATAAGTTATAACATCTTCATTTGATGAGATATATTGTTCTTTCTTTTCTATTTTTGTTACATAATTATCTTTATAATAAATATTATATATTCCTTTCATAGTATAGTTTTGTAAATCATTATCTACTTCTATATTACAAGTAACTATTTCTTCTTTACTACATCCTACTAAAAACAAAGCAATTATAAGAACAATTATTTTTTTCACTCTATCACCATTTTCATTATACCACTTTTTTTATATAAAAGAAAATAACAGTTAACATTATTTTACTTATTATTAACTGTTATTTTACAATTTATTAGTTTATTTACAATTTTTTTATTATATTTTTGTTTACTATCTATATTTATTGCGATATCTAAAACTTCCCACACCGCAATCCATCCTACTATTAAAATAAGTTCTTTTATTAGCTCCGGTTTAGTTAGAGTTGAAACTATTAAAAATAACATACCTACAATAAACAGTATTACTTGTTTATTATCATAAAACTTATCTATTTTCTTTATATCTTTAATAGAATCTTCTAAACCACTTTTTATAAGTTTATCTATATTTTTTATATCTAATCTAGTATTTATAATGATTTCTACATCATCTTTTACTTTTGCTTCA
>JAZRAM010000086.1:0-11120 GCA_045634565.1 Bacilli bacterium | reverse complement strand
CATTTTTTAATAATTCTTTAGCATCACATCTAATACAATCATAAATCCCATTATTTTTAACAAACAATTTATAGTGTTTTTTGCAATTTTTTTTCATTTAATTTACCTCTACATATATTCTCTACATAATATTTTAAAACGAAAAGCATCTCACTATGTAATTCACTATTCAAAAAATTTATTTGATAATGTAAATAATCATAAAATTCAGCAACATCCATATATTTTAAAAAGAAATTTTTGTTTTTTTCTAAATCGTCTAAATTCATTTTTTCTTTATCAATTGTATAATCAGTATAGAATGAATAATAATATATTTCAGACAAACAATTTTTTCCACTATTAAAATGATTTTTATTCCATTTTTCTATTTTAATAAAAGAATTAAAATCTTGTTTATCTAAAACAATTCCTGTTTCTTCTCTAAGTTCTCTAATCAAAGCCATTGTTAGGGTTTCATTTTTCTCAACATGACCACCTATAAAAGTATATTTTCCCTCAACATTACACAATAATATTTTGTTCTCACTATTAAAAATTAACACTTTTACGCGTGTTACTTTTTTATCAATATCACCATATGTTAAATTATATGGATTGATTTTTTTTATGTACATACCATATCCCCTACTAAATATATAAAAATTAAAACTATCCATAGTAACCACAAGTTGTCTATATTTTATCATTAAAAGTTTTAAACGTCAATTTTTTCAAATCTTTTAAATTTTACTTTTTGATATTATTATAATTTTTTATTGCTTCAATTATATATTGCTCAATATATCTTTTATCTCTCTTAGATAAATAAAATGGTAATACACTTATTATCTTTGATTTATTAAAAGATATCTTTTCATGTTGATTTCCTTTCTCTTCTAATAGAATTTTATCTATATCATCAAAAGTTAATAATTTCTTTGAACTCATTTTTCTTATTCTTATTGCTTGCGCATGACTTGGTGTTGCAGCTTCATATGTTATTACTGAATATACTATTTGTTGTTCATGTTTAGATAGAAATGACAATTCTACCGCAGGTAATAATCGCATAGTTAAGTTTGGTTTATCTTTTAGTTTTCCCTTATTATCAACTATTTCTAATAATTCATGTATTAGATATGTTAATCTTATATATCTTTGAATTTGTCTTGCACTATCATTATTTTTTTCAGATAATTTTTCATCACTTCTTAACTTCGTGCCATTATGACACGAAGTTTTGCCTTGATGCTTCATTGCTTCCATTTTCATTCTATAAGCAAATGCTTTTTCACTTGGTAACAACTTTTCTCGATACATATTAGAATCTACCATAAATATTATTGAATCATCATCATTTAAATCTTTAATGATTGCATCTATTGCTTCTAAACCTAATATTTCATATGCTAACTTTCTTCTATGATCTGATAAAAGTTCATATCTATTATCATCTTTTCTTCTTACTACAATAGGAACTAATAATCCATTTAGTTTTATACTTTCTACTAAAGTATTTAAATCATCACCTAATTCTACTTTATATGGATGATTTTTAAAATCATCTATATCACTAATTTTAATTTTTACTATTTCATTCATCACTATCTTCCTTTACTTTATAATTTATCTTCCATTCAAAATATTCTTCATAATTAATTATCATTTTTTGTTTTTTATCTCTCATAGTATTCCATTCGTTAAAGAATGAATTAATTGTTTTGTTATCTGTTCCTAAATCTATTCTCATTTTAGGAAACATTTCTTCTAACCATAAAAGAAAATATAAAATATCTGATACACATTTAAATTCATATTGTTTAATTAAATTATCATTTGCTAAAAGTATCTTAGATAATTCCTGTAATCTAAATTTACTTGGATTTCTATCTCCTTTTTTTCTGTCGCAAAAAAACAATAAAAAAGCTAAGATATGCGACATCAATCAATATCTTAGTCTAAAATTCAAATTTTATATAAAAAATAATTAAATATAAATTTTTTCTCAAAAACAAAAAAATCCTAGATTTTTCTAGGATTTTTGGTTATAAATTTTAATTAATTATTTATCCCCGTTATTGATTGCGGCTTGAGCAGCAGCAAGTCTAGCTATAGGTACTCTAAATGGACTACAAGATACATAGTTTAATCCTACTTTGTGGCAGAATTCAACACTACTTGGTTCTCCACCGTGTTCTCCACATATACCTAATTTAATATTTGGACGAGTAGTTCTACCTTTTTGTGCAGCCATTTCAACTAATTTACCTACACCATTTTGATCTAATTTAGCAAATGGATCAGATTCATAAATTTTAGTTTGATAGTAAGAATCTAAGAACTTACCTGCATCATCTCTTGAGAATCCAAATGTCATTTGAGTTAAGTCATTTGTTCCGAATGAGAAGAATTCAGCTTCTTCAGCAATTTCATCAGCTGTAAGAGCAGCTCTTGGAATTTCTATCATTGTACCAATATGATATTCTATATCAGAATTTTTTTCTTTTTTAACTTGTTCTGCAGTTTCTACAACTACATCTTTAACAAATTTTAATTCTCTTTTTTCTCCTACTAATGGAATCATTATTTCAGGAACAATATCGTATCCTTCTTCTTCTTTAACTTCGATTGCTGCTTCCATTAAAGCACGAGTTTGCATACGAGCTATTTCTGGATATGTAACAGCAAGTCTACATCCTCTATGACCCATCATTGGATTGAATTCGTGTAAATCAGCACATTTTTCTTTTAAGTGTTCTACAGTTACACCCATATCATTAGCAAGTGCGATTATATCAGCTTCTAATGTAGGTAAGAATTCATGTAGAGGTGGATCTAAATAACGAACTGTCATTGGTAATCCTTGTAATTCTTTGTACATAGCTTTGAAGTCACCTTTTTGGAATGGAATTAATTCATTTAAAGCAGCTTCTCTTGCTTCTACAGTTTCACTTAAAATCATTTTTCTAATTTTTGGAATACGAGCTTCATCAAAGAACATGTGCTCAGTACGGCAAAGTCCAATACCTTCTGCCCCAAGTTCTACTGCTTGTTTAGTATCACGAGGATTATCAGCATTTGTACGAACTTTTAATGTTCTGAATTCATCAGCCCAACCCATTATTCTACCAAAGTTTCCACTAACACTAGCTTCTTCAGTTTTAATATCTCCTTTGTAGATTTTACCAGTAGTACCATCTAAAGAAATATAATCTCCCTCATGGAAAGTATATCCACCTAATGAGAACATTTTTTCTTCTTCATTTATTTTGATTTCACCGCATCCAGATACACAGCAAGTACCCATACCACGAGCAACAACTGCAGCATGAGATGTCATACCACCACGAACTGTTAAAATACCTTGAGCAGCTACCATACCTTCAATATCTTCAGGTGTAGTTTCAAGTCTAACTAATATAACTCTTTCACCTTTTCCACCTATTCCAGCAACTTTAGCATCTTCTGCAGTAAATACAACTTTACCAGCAGCAGCACCTGGAGATGCAGGAAGTGCAGAACCGATTACTTCTCCTTCTTTTAAAGCAGCAGCATTAAAAGTTGGGTGTAATAATTGATCTAAAGATTTTGCTTCAATACGAAGTACAGCTTCTTCTTTAGTAATCATACCTTCTTCAACTAAATCACAAGCAATTTGAATTGCTGCATGAGCAGTTCTCTTACCATTACGAGTTTGTAAGAAATAAAGTTTTCCTTCTTGAATTGTAAATTCCATATCTTGCATATCGCGATAATGATTTTCTAACTTTTGAGCAATAGCCATGAATTCAGGGTAACATTCTGGCATATCTTCTTCAAGTTTAGAAATTGGTTGTGGAGTACGTACACCAGCAACAACGTCTTCACCTTGAGCATTTATTAAGTATTCACCATAAATACCTTTTTCACCTGTAGATGGGTTACGAGTAAATGCAACACCTGTACCAGATGTTTCACCCATATTACCAAATACCATTGCTTGAACGTTAACAGCAGTTCCCCAATCACTAGGAATATCATTCATACGTCTATATACAATAGCACGTGGATTATCCCAAGAACGGAATACAGCTTTAACAGCTCCCATCAATTGTTCTTTTGGATCTTGTGGGAATTGTTCACCATTCATATGGTCACTATATACTTTTTTAAATCTACTTACTAATTCTTTTAAATCTTCAACTGTCATTTCAGTATCGAATTTAATTCCTTTTTCTTCTTTTAATTCATCAATAATCTTTTCAAAGAAAGATTTATTTACTTCCATAACTACGTCTGAATACATTTGAATGAATCTACGATAAGAATCGTATGCAAATCTTGGGTTTCCTGTTTTAGCAGCAAAGCCTTCAACTGCTTCATCATTTAATCCTAGGTTAAGGATTGTATCCATCATACCTGGCATTGATGCTCTAGCACCACTTCTTACTGATACTAATAGTGGATCACTAGTATCACCAAATTTTTTACCTTGGATTTCTTCTAATCCTTTTAAGTTTTCAAAAATTTGGTTTTGAATTTCTTCAGATATTTGTTTACCATTGTTATAGTAATCTGTACAAGCTTCAGTTGTAACAGTAAATCCTTGAGGTATTGGTAATCCTAAATTAGTCATTTCAGCTAAGTTAGCACCCTTACCACCAAGAATGTTTCTCATATCTGCATTACCTTCTTTAAAGGCATAAACATATTTTGTCATAATTTCCTCCTTTTAACACACAAAAATATTATACATAATAAAAAAAGTGAAAACAAGTATTTTTTAGCAAAATTTACATTTTTTTACAAAAAAAAATGTCACTTTTTCTATTTTATAAAAATTAAGTAAAAAAAATAGAGATAACTCTATTTAATTAAAAAGAAATAACCCACAACTAAAAGTAATATTACAAAGAAAACACCTACTAATAGTGATAATTCACTTTTAGATTTAGCAACTTTTCTTTTAGCTATAACTTTATTTGAAGGTCTACCCCTTTTAGCCATAAACATACCTCCTATTTTATAACTAAATTATAACACATGTTTTTTATAATTTCAATAAGTATTAAAGATTAATTTTACAGTTTACACTTTATCAATCTCTAGGTTGAAAAATTAAAGACAAAACAAATGAAAATACAATGGCCGCTACTATACCAGAAGATGTTAAGTCAAACATCCCCATAAATAATCCCATAGCACCAAAATTATGTACTGTATCCATAGCACCATGTATAAGTAAATGTCCAAATGAAGTTATTGGGACCAAAGCTCCTCCGCCTGCCCAAAGAACAAATTTATCATATATATTAAATACATCTAAAAATGCACCTACTACTACAAATATAGTAGTAATATGACCCGGAGTAAGTTTAGTATTATCTAAAATTATTTGGCCTATTAAACAGACTACACCACAAAATAGAAAAGCATTAAAATATATCATTTAACCGCCTCCAAACTAATTGCATGAGCAATACTAGGTATAGATAGGTGTTGATTACACATAGTAGAATTCATTAAAGCTCCTGTAGCTACTAATAAAACTTTCTTTAACTCACCTTTTTTCATTTTATTAAATACATGAGTATAAGTAACAAGCGGTAGACAAGCCACTCCACTACCTCCCATATAAACAGGTTGTGTATCCATATCAAATATCATACATGCTGAATCATCATAATTTTTTAAAGTAATATTATATTCTTGTTTCATATAATCTTTTAAAATCATTTTTCCTATTACCCCTAAATCTCCAGTAAGTATTAAATCATAATCATCTATTTTCTTATTAGTATCTTTTAGATGATCATTTACAACTTTTGCAGCTGCTGGAGCCATAACTGCCCCCATATTAAATACATCAGTAATTCCCATATCAACAACAGTACCTAAAGTTGCTGATTCTACTTTTATTTTTGATTTTTCATTAGATAAATAACATGATGCACATCCTGTAGTTGTAAATGTTGCGTACTCTTTTTTAGGACCACCATATTCTACAGGATTTCTATATTGTTTTTCTGCACTGTTGTTATGAGAAGATGATGTTATTATAGCATTCTTTATTTGATTTGCTTCTATCATATTACTAGCAAGCATTAAGCTTAAATTACTTGTCGCACATGCTGAATATATACCTATTAAAGGTATACCTATTTTTGCTGATGCGTAATTAGTCGCAACTATTTGATTTAATAAATCACCACCTATATGAACATCTATATCTTTATTTTTTTTATTTATTTTTTTTAATAATATTTCTACACTTTCTTTTATCGCTTTAGTTTCTGCTTGTTCCCAAGTTTTTTCATTAAAATATAAGTCTTTATAAGTTTTATTATAAAGTTTAGATAAAGGTCCTTTTGCTTCATATGGTCCTGCTACTGTACTAGTTTCATTTATATATACATTATTATATTTAAAGGTCATATTAACCTCCCATTACAAGTAGTCTAAGCAAACCAAATATATAAGCAGAAACTACACCAAATATAATTACTGAACCAGCAAGTTTAAACATATTGGCACCTAATCCTGTTACTAAACCTTCTTTTCTATATTCTAAAGCAGCACTCATCATAGCATGAGCAAATCCTGTTATAGGTATAATAAGTCCACATTTGGCAAAGCCTACCCATTTATCAAATAAGCCTAAACAAGTTAAGAAACATCCTAAAAACACTAAAGTAATAATCATAAATACACTAGCATCTTTACTAGATAAATTAAATGTATAAGAATAAAACTCAACTAAAAAATTACCTAACACTCCCATAAATCCACCTATTATAAAAGCAATTAATGCATTTCTAAATCTAGGTTCATCAGGAGTATACTTATAAACTATCTTTTTATATTCTTTTTTTTCCATAAAAAAATCCTCCCATTTTTATTGTGGAAAGATTTGTAATTTTTATTCACATGAATTTTCTTGATATTTATATGAATATTGATTTGAAGCATAAGTTATTTTTACAGATCCTGTCATTTCTTCGGTATCTTCAGGATCTTTTACAGTAACACTATCAATATAACCTTTGTCTATCAATTCTTCAACACTTATACAAGTATCATCTATATTCATACCTTCTTTTAAATAATAAGTTTCTGCTGCATCTTCTATATTTCTTTTTTGTCTTTCAGATAAACTATCTCTTGAATCATCTAAAATTGTACTAACAGTTACAATAGTTATTATAGACAAAATAGCTAAAATTACTAAAACAGCTAATAATTCAATTAAAGTAAAACCATTTTTTTTCATAAAATCCCTCTTTTTTCTTATATATAAATAAAAGACTCTTGAATCTAACCCAAGAATCTTTAATATCCAAATGGTGTCTCCTTAGGGATTCGAACCCTAGACCCACTGATTAAGAGTCAGTTGCTCTACCAACTGAGCTAAGGAGACAGATTCATTACTAATTAAGTATAACACATTTTTTTTAAAATTGAAATATTTTTTATAAAAAAAGAAAGACTATTCGTCTTCCTTAAAGTTTTTTACAAAATTATATGCATCTTTACACATTTCTTCTATACCTAGATTTGCTTCCCAATTAAGTTTTTCTTTAGCATATGTTGGATCTGCATAACACGCATCTATGTCTCCAGGTCTTCTATCTGTTATTTTATAATTAACATCTATTTTATTTACATTCATAAATGTATTAACTATTTCAAGAACACTATATCCATTTCCTGTACCTAAGTTATAAGCATCTGCGCCTTTATCTTTTAATACTTTTTCAAGTGCTTTAATATGTCCTTTAGCAAGATCTACTACATGAATATAATCTCTTACTCCTGTACCATCTTTTGTATCATAATCATTACCAAATACACTTAAACATTCAAGTTCATGAGTCGCTACTTTAACTATATAAGGCATTAAATTATTTGGTATATCATTAGGATTTTCTCCAATAAGACCAGATTTATGAGCACCTATTGGATTGAAGTATCTAAGTATTGCAATACTCCATTCATTATCTGATGCATATAAATCCCTAAGAATGTCTTCTATCATTAACTTAGTTGTTCCGTAAGGATTTGTTGTTGATAATGGGAAATCTTCTTTAATTGGTAAAGTTTCTGGCTTTCCATATACTGTAGCACTTGATGAGAATGCTATTTTTTTACAATTATATTCATTCATAACCTCTAATAAAGTTATTGTTGAATCTAAATTATTTCTATAATATTTTAAAGGTAATTTTACTGATTCTCCAACTGCTTTAAATCCTGCAAAATGTATTACTGCATCTATATTATTTTCTTCAAATATTTTAGTTAAAATATTTTTATCGCAGCAATCTCCTTCATAAAACTTAAAATCTTTTCCTGTTATTTCTTTTATTTTGTCTACTACTTCTATTTTAGAATTAGATAAATTATCAATAACTACTATTTCATATCCTGCATCTAATAATTCAACACAAGTATGACTACCAATATAACCTGTACCACCTGTAACTAATATTTTCATTAAACCACTCTACTTTCTATTTAAATTATACTACATCAAAATAAAAAAATAAATACTTTGTATTTATTCTTTATAAGAAATATCATAATTACTTGGTCCTTTAATACATTTACCATCTATATCAAATCTAGATGAATGACATGGACAATCCCATGTTTTTTCTTCTTCATTAAAAATTAAACTACATCCAAAATGTGGACATTTGTTATGTACTACATGATTATTGCCTTTTTCATCTTTGTATATAGCTAAACTTTTACCATCTCTATTTACGAATGTTATGTTATTTTTATACCAAGGTTTATTTTTTATTATTTTAGGACCAAAGAAAGATTTTGTTTGACTAAATATTATATTAGGTAAATCTATTATATACGCTAAATTTATTCTGTTCGGATTAAATACTTCTACATATTCATTTTCTTTATTTAAAATTAAATCACTTAAAACTTTAGCAGCCACTACACCATTAGTCATACCCCAAGTATTATAACCACAAGCTATATAAATATTATCTTTTAATCTACCTATATAAGGCATATGATCTGGTGTCATTATATCTACATTAGAATAAGTCATTACAACATCACTTTCTTTTAAATTAAATATTTCTTTAACTCTTTTGAAGTGATATGAATCATTTTGTTTAATACTTGTATTATGAGATTCTGCTAAAGATACTTGATATATATCTTCTCCATCTTTATAAAATCTACAAGAATAAGTAGGACTAGAAGAACTTATACAAGTAAAATTTAAATCTTTCTTCACTCTACTAATAACAATATAAGATTTTTCTATATGAGATCTTAATGGTAATAAAAATGGCAAGATAAAATAAGGATAATGACAAGCAAGCACTACTTTTTTAGTCTTTATTTTATATTTATTACTATAACAAATATAATAATCATCTTTCCTTTCTATTTTTAATATTTTAGTTTCTTCATATATATTTATTTTATCTTTCAAAAATTTATAAAGTCCTTCTAAATACTTTATAGGATTAAAAATATATGTATCACTAACACAATAAGAAGAATAATGTGTTATTTTACTAGGTAATTCTTTTTCTTTAACATTTACTTTATTTTCTTTTAAAAACTCTACTTCTTTTCTTAATGGTTCTATTTCACTTTCTTTATTTGAAAATACATAAGAATCTACTCTTTTAAAATCACAATCTATATTTTCTTTTTCTATTATCTCTTTTATATCTTTAATAGCAGTTAGTTGGGACTTCAAATACTTTTTAGCACATTCTTCATCTCTAATATTTTTTATTTTAGTATATATTCTTTCTTGAAAATAATTTATTTTAGCTGTTGTATTTAAAGTTACTCCATGACCTACTAAATTAGCATCCACTACACATACATTTTTATCTTTTAGGTAGTATGCAGTTGTCATACCAGTAATACCTGCACCTATAACCAAAATATCTATTTCTATATCTTTATTTAATTTTTGTATATCTCTTTTAATTTCTTTTTTATTCCATATACTCATAAAATCACCATTATTAGTATTAACCATATAAAAAAAATAATTACTTATTTGTAATTATTTCTATCAGTTTTTTCGCACTAAAGCTAGGTAAATGTGTTTTTGATGTAGCTATTCCAATACTTCTTTTAGGTATATTTTCTTTTATATTTAAAACAAATAATTCCTTATTATTTATTTCTTTTTTTATGTAGTCTTTAGTTACATATCCAATACCTAATCCTATTTTAGAAAATTCTACAACAAGGGAATAACTGGCTAATTCCATAATAGGTTTTAAAACAACATTATGAGTGTTAGCTAAATTATCTAAAAATTTTCTTGTATTAGAGCCTTTACTTTGTAAGATCAAAGGATAATTATTTAAATCTTTAAGAGACAATTCCTTATTAATTAAATCTTTATATGTATTATTTACTACAAAACAATCTTGTATTTTTCTACACTCCATTATATTTATATCTTTATCAATTACTTCATCTACTATATTTAAAATAATTATATCTATTAAACCATTTTTTAATTTAGGTACTAGCTCACTAGATAGATTAGTAACTATTTGTATATCAATTTTAGGATATTTAGAATGAAATATTTCTAAGTAAGGTGTTAAAAACTCTTTAGTGAGTGTTGAAGAGATACCTATTTTAATTGTGCCTGTATTGAGATTTATTAAATCTTTAAACTTATTTTCAGCATTATAAATATATTCCATAGCTCTACTTATATAGTTATAAAACTCTTTTCCTTCATCAGTTAGAATGACTCCCCTTTTTGTTCTTATAAAAAGTTGACCACCCAATTGTTCTTCAAGATTCTTAATAGACTTACTAATAGCAGGTTGACTTATCATTAACTCTTCTGCTGCTTTAGTTATATTACCGGTATTAGCTACCGTATAAAATACTCTATATAATTCAAAATTAATATTCACAAACATAACCTCCAGTTATTACAAACATAATAAATATGTATTTTAATTATATTACAAAAAAAGATATAATACAAGTAGAAAGGAGAAAAAATTATGATAATAAGTTTATGTGGAGATGAATTTGATAAGAAAAGAGTTATTAAAGAATTAAAAAAAGTTTATAAAGATAAATTAGTAATATGTGATTTTTATAAGATTTCTTTTCAAACTTTAATTGAAACTGAG
>JAZRAM010000085.1:0-7479 GCA_045634565.1 Bacilli bacterium | reverse complement strand
ATATTTAAAAAGAAATATTAAAAATTAAGTTATTTTGGAGATAAATATTAAAGGAGATACCTTTATATTAGTATAAGTATCTTTTTTTATTATGTATTTTTTCTAATTTTATATACCTAAAAATACTTTTTTGAATAACTTTTTTTAATATTCATATATTTAATTAGAAAGTAGGTAAATTATGGAAAAAATAGAGATTATAAAAAGTATTACAGAGCGTACTGGTGGAGATTTATATTTGGGTGTTGTTGGAGCTGTTCGTACAGGTAAATCTACATTTATAAAAAAGTTTATTGAAAACTTAGTTGTTCCTAATATAGAAGATGAATATGAGAAAAAAAGATGTTTAGATGAAATACCTCAATCTGCTCAAGGTAAAATGATTATGACTACAGAACCTAAGTTTGTTCCTAGTACTGCTGCTAATATAAATATAGATAGTTTTAGTTGTAATGTTAGACTTGTCGATTGTGTTGGGTATGTTATTGAAGGGGCTAAAGGATATGAAGATGATAATGGCCCTAGAATGGTTAGAACACCTTGGTACGATGAAGAAATACCTTTTATAGAAGCTGCTGAAATTGGTACTGAAAAAGTTATAAAAGATCACTCTAGTATTGGTATTGTAGTTACTACTGATGGTTCTTTTGGAGAAATATCTAGAAGTAATTATGTAGAAGCAGAAAATAGAATTGTTAATGAATTAAAAGAAATTGGTAAACCTTTTATAGTTATTTTAAACTCTGCTCATCCTACTCTACCTGAAACAGAAAGAATGGCTGAAAAATTAAAAGACGAATATATGGTTCCAGTACTTCCTATGTCTATTGAAGGGATGACAGAAAAAGATGTTTATTCAGTACTTAGAGAATCACTTTATGAATTCCCTGTTACCGAAGTTAAGGTTAATATGCCAGATTGGATAGCTTGTTTAAATCCTGATAATTCATTAAAAATTGAGTATATTGAAAAAATTAGAGAAAGTGTGATTGAAGTAGATAAGTTAAGAGATATTGAAAACATAACTACTCACTTTGAAAATTGTGACAAAATAAAAAAATCATATATCTCTGATGTAGATACTGCTACTGGTATTGTTACTATAAATCTTGAAGCACCTGATTACTTATATGATGAAGTTTTAAAAGAAACTATGGGTATAAGTGTTAGAAGTAAAGCTGATTTACTAATGTTATTCCAAGATTATAATGAAGCTAAGGTAGAATACGATCAAATCAAATCTGCTCTTCAGATGGTAAGAACAACAGGTTATGGTGTTGCATCCCCTACTCTAAAAGATATGAAACTTGAAACTCCTGAAGTAGTTAAACAAGGTTCAAGATATGGAATTAAACTTAAAGCAGTTGCGCCTTCTATACATATGATTAGAGTTGATGTAGAATCTACATTTGAACCTATTATAGGTACAGAACTTCAAAGTAAACAACTAATCGATTATCTTATGAAAGATAAAGATACTGATCCACAAGGCATATGGAAAAGTGAAATATTTGGAAGAAGTATTGATAATATAGTTAAAGAAGGGATACAAGCAAAGCTATCACTTACTCCTGAAAATGCTAGATATAAACTACAACAAACTCTTACTAAATTAGTTAATAAAGGTTCTGGTAATTTGTTTGCTATTGTAATATAAAAAACTGACTTAAAGTCAGTTTTTTATTAGTTCTAAAGTTATACAAATAATCATTTTTTATTGAATTGTGTACTAGTAATTTGCTATAATATATACGGAACATTTAATAGTTGGGTGATTGCCAAATTCTGAAAGGAAGGATGCGGTAATATGTTTAAAAAAGATTTGTTAATCTTTTCTCTAATCATACTTATCTTCCTATTAGTATTACTACTATTTGTAGTTTTAATATGAAAAGAAAATCACCTAACTCAGCTTTGAATTAGGTGACCAAACAAATTGTATGGCAACACTCAACACAGCAATATTAAGTGTTCCTTTTTTATTTTATGAAGATAACTTCATCTATATACATATTAACACATTTTATATCTATTGTCAAAAGCATTTTCTTAATACTTTTTCTTTTTTATTTAATCTATCTATTGCTTCAGGAATATGTCTTTCACATAAACCGATACTTTCTTGCATAAATGATGTTAAATAATTTCTTTTCATAGTACTCGTTTGAATTAAATTAGGGTAAAGTTCATCAAAATTATTTGCATCATCATCTATTATAACAAATGATTCTATGTCGCCTTTATTTGATAACCATTCTTTCATTTGTTCTTCTCTACTCCCCATAGTAATAGGTGTTGTATCATATATTTCAATTTCATATTTCTTAAAATTATCATAAAGCTTTTTTCCTTTAAATGATGTTGGATATACTACATCATTTTCTTTTTTAAAAAAATATCTAAAAGAAGAACTTAATACTATCTTAGCACCTGTTTCATCTATTATTTGTTTTAAATAACCTAATCTAAACATATCTAATTCTAAATCAATCATAGTAGTATGACCATATAACCTGTATGCTCTTTCGTATGTTTCTCTAGTATTTAGAACACCTTCTACATCTAAAAAAATTACTTTCATGAGTATCCCCCTCAAATCCAGTAATGTATTATAGCACATTTTTTAGATATATACAAATTACTACTTCTTTACTTTTACTTTAGTTTTCAACATTTCTTTAGCTTCCTCTATATGATACTCACAAAGACCAAAACAATCATCCATATTAGTAAGCATTTGATTATTCTTAACTTTACTTGTTCTTATTAAATTATCAAGTAATATATTAAATAAACTAGGTTCATCATCTATTATAATAAATGAATCGACTTCATTTTTAGATAACCAATCCATTATTAACCCTTCTCTATTTATATCATTATCAAAACTTAATATATCATATATTTCTATATTATAATTATTTAACATATCAAAAAGAAGTTTACCCTTTTCATTTATTGGAATAATTTTATTATTTTCTTTTGTGAAAAATCTTCTCCATGTAGAACTTAATACTATTTTAGAATTTGTTTTATCTATTATTCTTTTTAAATATTCTAATCTAAAAGGATCTATTTCTATTTCTTTTTTACCTGTATTTTTGAATAATTGATATACTCTTTCAAAAGTCTTTGATGTATTTAATACTCCATCTACATCTAAAAATACTACCTTCATATTTACTCCTTAAATATTACTTGCATTATAACACAACTACTTTACTTATTTCAAGTAACTTCATCATTTCTACTTTACTTAAATTTTCTTTTATTTTTAAATATATTTCTTTCTCATGCACAATTGCATCTACTTTACTTAGTAAATATTCTGGTATATCATCAACTAAATATAAAAAGTCAGTATCTATAGTTATTATTCGCATATCTACTTGATTCTTGAAATAATCATAGTATTCTACATCATCTTTTTCCATATGTATTACTACTCCATAGTATTTATCTACATATACTGTTATATCATAAAAGCCTTCTATCACTACATTATATTTATTTTTTAATATCTTAAATAACTTTTTAAGATACTTTTCTAAATCATTTTTATTATCAAAGTCAATATTGTCTATCAATTCCTTTTTTATATAAATATCTAAAATTAATTCGTTGGTAAACTTAACATTCACTTTATCACCTATTTTATAGTATGAAAAAAGAACAAATAATTACATTGTTCTTTCAATTTTATCATAAATTTCTTTTTTACCTAATTTAGTAACGTTTGAAAACATTATAAAGTCATCTCCTACAACTAAATCTAATTCTTCAAGAATCATATTTCTTTGTCTTTGATGAAGTGTTATACCAACTTTATCAGTTTTAGTAGCAACTATTGTTACTGGTATTTTGTAATGTTTTAAATAGTTATACATCATCAAATCATCATTTGATGGTTTATGTCTAAAGTCTATTAACATAAAAACTTGTTTTAAATTAGGCCTATTTTGTAAATAATCTTCCATCATTAAACCAAATTTCTTTTGTTTTTTCTTACTTAACATAGCAAACCCATATCCAGGAGCATCCACTAAATAAAACTTATCATTTACGTGATAAAAGTTTATTGTTTGAGTTTTCCCTGGAGTTGCTGATGTTCTTGCATAATTTTTTCTATTTATCAAAGTGTTTATAAAACTACTTTTTCCTACATTACTTTTTCCAACTAGCAAATATTCTGAATGATTATCAGTTGGATACTGACTTCTTCTAACCGCACTAATTTTCAAATCAACACTTGAAATTTTCATTTTTTTCACTCCTTTAAAAATGATAAAAAGATTATAACACGTTATATATTTTTTGTCAAAAACCCTATTTTTTCCTTGTTTTTGCACTATTTAATTGTTTTATATACAAATCATTAAATTCTTTAGTTAATTGTTTTATTTGTTCTAATCCTAATTCATTAACTAATTCATCCATTAAAGGTTCTAAATAAGATATATAATCTGGCAAAAGAGGAACTATTTTATTTTTTAATTCTTCTGATACATTAGAATTATCTAATATATAAGTTAAATGTTTTATATCTATTTCTTTTCCTTTTTCTTGTCTATTCATAGAATCTTCTTGATTTATCTCTGAATAAAAGTGTCTATCTAAACCAATATTATTTTCTGTAGCAAAATTATTAACAAATCTCCACATTTTAGAAGCAGCCATTCCTTCACTTAATCCGTTAGAGTATCCATTTGATGATATAAGATAAGAATCATAACCTAGATCACTTAAAACTTTAGAAACTGCCGCTTGTTGATTACCTCTATATACATAAACTTTAAAGTTTTTTAATTGTTCTAAAAACTCTAAATCATTAGAATGTTCTTTTATGAAATTTTCCTCTAATAATATTGAACATTCTCTAGATAATTTCATATCATCACCAAAATAAACATCTTCTACTCTTAAACTTTTTAAAGAGGAGTCTAGGTGGTACTTAAGCGGTTCAAATATAACAAAAGGCTTATTATCAAAATTACCATAAGCGGTTGAACCCACTAATCCATTCATAGCAAAATGAATAGTTCTTCTACAAGTTTCAAAACAAACATCAAATTCAGCAAGTTCTCTTGAATATTTTTCTCCTGATTCTTCTGTCATATAATAATTAGGATGTTTTTCTCTTACTTTTTTAGATATAGCTTCACCTAATATTGATGATCTTCCAAATCCATATGCATTACCATTTATAGGTGTTTGAACTATTCCATCCACAGGAAATATATCCGTAGTTCTTACTAATATACAATCTTCTATTCCATATTCTTTATCAGTATAATCAACGCTATCTCCATTTATTTCTATATGAGTTGTATCAATAAATTTTATTTTTTCTTCCATAAATCCCTTCCTAAATCAATTATTAACAATATATAATAAACAAAATAAATTATATTTCCAAATTTTATCATAGGAAATATGTTACCTATTATTATTAAAGGAAAGTTTCCTAGATAATGTGTCATAAATAATGAATATAAAATATTTATTAAACTTACTCCATAAAATATATAGTTAGCTTTTTTATACTTCATTTTAAAATTTATTATAGTCATTATTATTAAAAATATAATACTATTAAAGAAATAAAAATATATATTATTTATAGGATTATTAAAATTAAATCTAAAAATATCTTTAATATAAAAGTAACAAATTATACTAACAAGCATTATGTTTACACTCATTACTAGATAATTAGTTATCTTCTTTTCTTTATTTAAAATTAGAAGTATAACTGACAATATAGAACTTATAATTATTGAATAAAATATATTATATTTAAAAGCATCCTTTAATAGTTTTAATGTTTCTATTATATTATAATTTAAACTCATCTAATTAAACTATCTCCAGTCATTTCTTCTGGGATCGGAACACCCATAAGATCTAAGATGGTAGGAGCAATATCAGCAAGTTTTCCATTTTTTAAAGTATAATTAGTATCAGTTATAATTAAAGGTACTAGACTATTAGAGTGACTAGTTATAATATTTTCTTCTTCATCTATCATATAATCACTATTACCGTGATCTGCAGTTACTACTAAGGTAAAGTCACTTTCTAAACATTTAGTATATAACATGCCTACACATTCATCTACCACCTCAACCGCTTTAACAGTTGCATCAAATACACCAGTATGGCCAACCATATCTCCATTAGCAAAATTAAGTACTATAAAATCATAATTATCAATTATTTTAAATAGTTTATCTGTTATTTCATAAGCACTCATTTCTGGCTTTAAATCATAAGTAGCTACTTTAGGGGATGGTATTAAAACTCTTTCACAATTAGAAATTGTTTTATCTACCCCACCATCAAAAAAGTAAGTGACATGTGCATATTTCTCAGTTTCTGCTATTCTTAATTGCTTTAAATTTAAACTTGATATATATTCACCTAGTGTGTTATCTAATTTTTGATTGTTGTAAGCAAATTTACACTTAACTTCATCGCTTACAGGCATCATTGTAACAAGTTTAATATTTTTAAATGTCTTATGAGAAAACCCCTTGAATTCTTTATTGGTAATTACTTTAAATAATTCTCTTAATCTATCTGGTCTAAAATTGAATACAATTAAACCATCATTATTTTTTATTGTTCCTTTTTTATTTATTAACATAGGTTTTATAAATTCATCTGTTATATCTTTACTATAAGACTCTTTCATATATTCTATTGGATCTTTATAAGTTTTACCTAATCCATTTACAATAACATCATAGCTTTTTCTAATTCTATCCCAGTTGTTATCCCTATCCATAGAATAGTATCTACCACTTATAGTAGCAATCTTACCTACTCCTAGTTTTTCAAGTTTATCTTGTAACTTCTTAATATATTTAACTCCGGAATTAGGAAGTGTATCTCTACCATCTGTAAATATATGTATATATACATTTTTTATTTTCTTTTCTTTACACATTTCAAGAAGGCTAAATAAATGTTTTATATGAGAATGTATTCCACCATCACTAAGAAGGCCTAATAGATGAAGATTAGAACCATTTTCTTTTACATGATTCATAACTTCATTTATATTTTCATTATCAAATATTTTTTTTGTTTTTATCATATTATTAAGAAGTTCTAAAGGTTGATAAACTATTCTTCCAGCACCTATATTAGTATGTCCTACTTCACTATTACCCATTTGATCTTTAGGTAGTCCTACTTTAACTCCACTTGCTTCTAGTAAACATTTTGGATATTTTTTTAATAAGGCATTTAAATTAGGAGTATGCGCTTTTCTAACAGCATTACCATGATCTTCTTTTCTTATTCCTATACCATCCATTATACATAATAATACCTTCTTCATATTATCACCTATTATAATTTTAACTCAAGTATAAAAAAAAACAAGATTTTATTTACCTCGTTTATCTTCAAATATACCTTCGCATAGTTCATCCATGGTAACGCCTAATACTTTAGCAATCTTATACATAGAAT
>JAZRAM010000084.1:0-20988 GCA_045634565.1 Bacilli bacterium | reverse complement strand
GAAGGAAACGAAGATAGTTATAGAGCAATCTTAAAGAAAGCTGGATTCGTTACTCGTGATTCAAGAGCTAAAGAAAGAAAGAAACCAGGATTAAAAGCAGCACGTCGTGCACCTCAATTCTCAAAACGTTAATTATTACAGTTCATCAGACATTGGAATTATTCCAATGTTTTTCTTTTACATAAAATAAAATTAAATAAATATGATATAATTATAGTAGGTGGTAAAATGAAGACAGACAAGAATATTTTAATAGCTTTTATCCTAAATTTAGGATTTTCAATATTTGAGTTCATAGGTGGAACAATAACAAATAGCATCTCTATCATATCAGATTCAATTCATGATATTGGAGATTCTTTAACTATAGGTATATCTTATTTTTTAGAAAAGAAAAGTAAAAAGAAACCAGATAATAAATATACTTATGGATATATTAGATATTCTGTAATAGGTAGTTTAATAACTACTATGATACTTATAGTAGGTTCGATATTAGTAGTAATAGGTTCTATAAAAAGAATTATGAATCCAGTTGATATAAATTATAATGGAATGATTTTGTTTGCTGTAATAGGCGCATTAGTAAACTTTTTAGCTGCTTATTTTACTCATTCAGGAGATTCTTTGAATCAAAGATCAGTTAATCTACATATGCTTGAGGATGTGCTTGGATGGATAGTAGTTTTAATAGGAGCGATAATAATGCGATTTACAGATATAAAAATTATTGATCCTATATTATCAATAGTAGTTGCTATATTTATATTTACAAATGCATTAAAAAACTTAAAAATAATAATAGATTTATTTTTAGAAAAAACTCCTAAAGGAATAAACATTGATTCAATAAAGGAACACCTATTAAATATTAAAGGTATTAAAGATATACACCATATTCATGTATGGAGTTTAGATGGGTATAATAATTATGCAACTATTCATATTGTAGAAGATGGCAAAAATAAAAATATAAAAAAATTAGTTAAAGAAGAATTAAAAGAGCACAACATTTCTCATACAACAATAGAACTTGAAAAAATAGGAGAAGAATGTTTAGAAAAAGCTTGTGAAGTTAATTTAGATAATAAAAATCTACATCATCACCATCATTAAGACTTTAGATATTTCTAAAGTTTTTTAGTATTTTTGTGTAAAATGTGTTATGATATATATAGTTAGGAGTTAATGAAGTAATATGAAAATAATAAAATTGATATGTAGTAATTGTGGTGCTAAATTAAAAGTTGAGTCAGATAATAAAGAATATACTTGTGAATATTGTAATACAGTTAATATATTAGATGATGAAATTATAAGAGTAGAACATTCATTTAATGATAAGCAAAAAGAAGAAAAATTCAAAATAGCAAATACTTATTTAGAAGATTTTGAAAATTATGAAGAAGCATATGATGCATATGAAAGATTATCCAAAGAATACCCATATGACCCCAAAGTTTGGATTCAGTTAATAAGAGCAAAGACAAAAAAATATCAAAGTATAGATGAGATGGATACTTCAGATTTTATTCTTTGTAATGAATATATGAAAAAATATTTGGCATTAGAAAAAAATGAAAAACAAAAAATACAAAATGAAAAAGAATATGAAACCTATAAAAATGAATATCTGGAAATCATGAAAAAACTAAGAGAGGATGAGCAAATAGAACAAGAAAAAATGAAAAAAAATTTTAAAAAAGATATTATAGTTTGCCTAATTATAATTTGTTCTATTATATTAGTTTTTAAAATATTTGAAGTAGTTGGAGATAAAATAAATGAAAAATATAAATGGGAAGTTGATATTTATTTTAATGAAAGTAAAGAGGGAACTTATAGAAGAAAAAGTCTTTCTAAAGATGATTTAATAGTTGCTCACATAACAACTAAAGGTGGAAGAAAAGATGAAAAAATCCAACTTGGATATATTATCATAGTAAATGATGAGGTAGTAGAAAGTAGACAGGAATTTTCGTTTGATTGGGAAGATGGTACTGAAGGAATGGTTTATTTTGAAGCTGGAGATTATCCGTATGATCGTGGTAGATTAACTATAAAAGTTTTCCAAATCGATGGTTCAACTGTTTCAGATTTAGGTTCAAAAACAATAAGAATAAAGTAGACTTTAGATATTTCTAAAGTTTTTTTACGCACATAAACTATATTATGAAAAACATAGATTTTTTAAAAAGAAATTTAATCGCCCATCGTGGATTCCAAAACTCTCAAATACCCGAAAATACACTTCCTTCATTTGTTAAATGTGTGGATAAAAATTATATAATAGAGCTAGATATACACATACTTTCAGATAATTCCATAGTTGTATACCACGATCACAATCTAAAAAAACTTACTGGAGTTAATAAAGTTATAGAAACATTGACTTATGCACAACTTTCTAAAATTAAAATTGCTAAAAAATACACAATTCCTACTTTAGAACAAGTTATGCACATAGTTAATGGAGAAGTTCCTGTTTTAATAGAAGTAAAAGATGTGGATAATAATAGTAAGTTTGAAGAAGAATTAGTAAAAATATTAGATAATTACAAAGGTGAGTTTGCTATTCAAAGTACTAATCCTTTTGTAATAGATTGGTTTTATAAAAATAGGAAAGATTATGTAATAGGTTTAATAGTATTTAATGATTTAAATTATAAGCTAGTAAAGAAGTATGTTAAAAAAATAGATTTTATAAGTGTGTATAAAAAACAATTGCCTTTTAAGATAAATAAATTAGTATTAGGATGGACTATAAGAAAACAAAGTGAATATGAAAAGTATAAATATTTATGTGATAATTTAATATGTGAAAATATTTTATAATGTGATATACTATATAAAAGAAAGGTGATTATGTGATTAGAGAAAAATCTAAAGGTTTACTTATAGTAGTTTCAGGTCCTAGTGGAGCAGGTAAAGATACAATAGTAAATAGAGTTATTCAAGATATGAAAGATACTAAACTATCTATTTCTATGACATCTCGTGATCCTAGAGGAAAAGAAGTAGATGGAGTAGATTATTACTTTGTGACTAAGGAAGAGTTTGAAGAAAGAATAAACAATGATGAGTTTTTAGAATATGCGATTGTTCACAGCAATAAATACTATGGTACTCCTAAAGCTAAATTAGAAGAAGACTTAAATAAAGGTAAAAATGTAATACTTGTAATAGATATACAAGGTGCTTTAAAAGTAAAAGAAAAAGTAGAAGAAGCTTTATTTATCTTTATAATGCCACCTAGTATGGAAGAATTAAAAGATAGACTTATAAAAAGAAATACTGAAACAAAAGATAAAATACTTGAAAGATTTAAAACTGCTTATAATGAGATAAATGAATATACAAAATATAATTATGTTGTAGTAAATGATAAAATAGATAAAGCAGTAGATAAAGTAAAATCAATAATCATGGCAGAAAAGTGTAGAGTAGATAGAATAGAAGAAATCTATTTAAATACTAAAGAAGAATTCATCCATGAAGGATTAATTGATAAAGAGTTTGAAAATAATGAAATAGAAATATAGGTGATGTGATGCAAAGAATTAGTAATGAGTGGAAAGACTATGAATGTATAGATGCTGGAAATGGTGAAAAATTAGAAAGATGGGGAGATGTAATCCTTAGAAGACCTGATCCACAAGCTATATGGAATGTTGAATATAATAACAATTGGAAAAATGTAGATGGACATTATTTTAGAAGTAATAAAGGTGGTGGAGAATGGAAGTTTTATTCTAAATTACCTGAATTTTGGACTGTAAGTTACAAAGATTTAACTTTTAAAGTGAGTCCTACTAATTTTAAACACACAGGTCTTTTTCCAGAGCAAGCAACCAATTGGGACTTTATGATGGAGAAAATTAAAAATAGTAACAGAAAAATAAAAGTACTTAATCTATTCTCTTATACAGGAGCTGCTACTATGGCTTGTTCTAAAGCAGGGGCTGATGTTGTACAAGTTGATGCATCTAAAGGTATGACAGAATGGGCTAAAGAAAATATGAAACTATGTGGGCTTGAAAATAATAGTATAAGATTCATAGTAGATGATTGCTTGAAGTTTGTAGAAAGAGAATATAGAAGAGGAAATAAATATGATGCTATAGTTATGGATCCACCAAGTTATGGTAGAGGTCCTAATAAAGAAGTATGGAAATTTGAAGATAGCATTTATGCTTTAATAGATGCTTGTATAAAAATATTAAGTGATAAACCATTATTCTTCTTAATTAATTCTTATACAACAGGAATAAGTGCTACAGTACTTGAAAATATACTTAAAACTACTTTATTACCTTTATATCCAAATGGTAAAGTCGATGCAGGAGAAGTAGGTCTTCCAATAACTAGAGATAATATAGTACTTCCTTGTGGTATTTATGGAAGGTATATAGGAAATGATTAATATAGTTTATGAAGATAATCATTTATTAGTGGTTGAGAAACCTATAAATATACCAGTACAAGAAGATAGTAGTAAAGATTTAGATTTTTTAACCCTTTTAAAAGATTTTATAAAGAAAAGAGATAGTAAGCCAGGAAATGTATTTTTAGGTCTTATACACCGTTTAGATAGGCCTGTAGGCGGTATTATGGTGTTTGCTAAAACAAGTAAGTGTGCGTCAAGACTTAGTGTTCAATTTAGAAATAGAACATTCAAAAAAACATACTTTGCTATAGTAGAAGGTAAAGTAGAAGAAAAAGCTACTTTAGTAGATAAATTACTTAAAGATACAAAAAATAATATTGTAAGAGTAGATAAGAATGGTAAAGAATCAATCTTAGATTATGAACTAATTGATTATAAAGATAAGTTATCTCTTGTAAAAATAAATTTAAAAACAGGTAGATCTCATCAAATAAGAGTACAATTTTCATCAAGGGGACATGCATTGTATGGTGATCAAAAGTATAATAGTAATTCTAAAGTTGGAGAACAAATAGCCTTATTTGCTAATTCGATTACATTTAATCATCCTATAACCAAAGAAGAATTAACATTTAAATTAGATTTACCTAATAGAAAACCTTGGAATAAGTTTAAAGTGTAAATATTTGTACACTTTTTTTATTTTGCATTTAAATATATTGACTTATGTCCTCCAAAATAGTAAATTGATAGTGGGTGATTATATGAAAAAACAATTCTTTTATGTTGAATTAAAAAAAGAAAATGGTGAAGAAGTAGTTTGGATACCGGAACATGGTTTGACAGTTGAATCATATGTTTTAACAAGATATTTAAGAGAAGGTATAAGAAATCAAGATATTAGTGGAGGGTTTGGTGTAATTGAAGAAGATTATACTAAATATACATTTAATGCTAAAAATATTGATAAAAATATAGCAGACCATTACTTTGTTGTAAAAATTAGTAATCAACTAATAAAAGAAGGATCACCAACTGCTAATATAATAAAATCTATGTCTGAAAGATCTGTTAAAAAAACTAGGAAAAACATGACTAGATTAATAGCAGGTGCAACAGCAAGCTTCATATTAATAACTTCTTCAGTTTATTTTGTTGCAAAAGAATTAAAAAATCTAAATTCAACTGTGAAAGAATATGAAAGAAAAGCAAGTATAGCTCAAGAATATATGAAAAACCATAAATTAACAGATGAAGAAAAATCTCAGATGGATTTTCAATATTATGAGGATTTGAGAATAAGAGCTGAAAAAGGCGATGAAGATGCAATTAAAGAGTATTCAATATATTTAGCTGAACAACAATTAAAAGAACAAATAGAAGAAGAAAAATCAAAATCAAGATAGGAATTATTACCTATCTTTTTTTCATATACTTTATTGGTGATTATGTGAAAAAAACTTATTCAATTTTTTTGCTTATAATTTTTGTATGTACCTTTTCTTTTGTAAGTGCAGATATAAAGAAAAGTAATTTAGAATTAATAGGTAAAGTAATTTATATAGATCCAGGACATGGTGGTCCAGATCCTGGAAGTGTTTACAAAAATATATATGAGAAAGATATAAATTTGGAGATATGCAAAAAGCTAGAAACTATATTAGAAAATGAAGGCGCTATAGTATATATGACTAGATATGGAGATTATGATTTAAGTAAAAGTTATACTGGCAGTAGAAAGAAAAGCGATTTAAATAATAGAGCAAAAATAATAAATGCATCGGGAGCTGATATTTATATTTCTATACATTTAAATTCAATTAGTTCATCTACTTGGAGTGGTGCCCAAGTATTTTATGATGATGTAAATAAAAATAATTATGAACTTGCTTTACTTATGCAAGAACAGTTAAAAAAAGATTTAAAAACTACTAGAGAAGTTAAAGAGATAAGTACAATGCTTATGAATAGAAAAATAACAGTACCAGGAATACTTGTAGAAGCAGGTTTCTTATCTAATCCTAATGATAGATATTTACTTCAAAAGTCAGATTATCAATATAAAATAGTTGAATCTATAAAAGAAGGAATAATAAAATATTTTAAATAGGTTGTACATATAATTAACTGGTGAAAGTATGAAAAAAATATTTTTGTTTTTAAGTTTATTTATTCCTATTGGAGTAGGTGCGATAGATACAAGTGCTAGAAGTGCTATACTAATGGATATGGATAGTAATAGGATTCTATATGAAGAAAACATAAATGAAGTTAGAAGTGTTGCTAGTATATCTAAAATAATGACTGCAGTACTTGCTATAGAATCTGGTAAGTTAAATGAAGTAGTTGTAGTAGGGGAAGAAATACAAAAGTCATATGGATCAGGGATATACATAAAAGAAGGAGAAGAAATACATTTAAGAGATTTAGTGTATGGGCTTATGCTTAGAAGTGGTAATGATGCCGCACTTGCTATTGCTAAATATGTAGGTGGTACTGTAGAAGATTTTGTAAAAATGATGAATGAAAAAGCAAATGAAATAGGCATGAAAAATACAACATTTAATAATCCTAGTGGGCTTGATCAAGATAAAGGTAATTATTCAACTGCTTATGATATGGCTGTTTTAACAAGTTTTGCTATGAAAAATGAAGAATATAAAAAAATAACAGGTACAAAGAAATATACATTAAAAACTAATATGAATACATATAGTTGGATAAATAAAAATAAATTACTTTCTATTTATAAATATTCAACAGGTGGTAAAACAGGTTTTACTGAACTTGCTAAAAGAACTTTAGTCTCAACGGCTACTAAAGATAATACCAATCTAGTAGTAGTAACATTGAATGATGGAAATGATTGGCAAGACCATCAAAATCTATTTGAATATGGATTTAGTAATTATACAAATTTAAAAATATTAGAAAAAGGAAATATTACTATCTACAATGATGATTATTATGAAGATTATGAATTATATGTAAAAAATAATTTTAGTTATTTAATGGGTGCTAATGAAAAAGAAAATTTAGTGTTTAAATATGAGTTAGAAAAGAAAAGAAAAATAAAAAACAAAGATAAAGTAGGTATACTTAAAATATATTTAGGTGATAAGAAGATTCATGAAGAAAAAATATTTGTTGAAATAACAAATAACAACAAAAAGTCATTTTTTACAAAAATCAAAGATTGGTTTGTAAACCTATGGTAAATATAATTTGGCTTATTTTAATAACTTTAGGTATTGTTTATGGATTATTAACTAATAAATTAGAAACAATAAATACAACTATAGTAGATAGCACTAAAGTAAGTTTAGAAATGTTATTTAAAATATTTCCAGTACTTGCTCTTTGGATGGGAATAACTAAAATAGCAGAAACCTCTGGTTTATTAAAAAAACTATCAAATAAACTCTCCCCATTACTTACTAAGTTTTTTCCAGAAATACCAAAGGGGCATGAATCATTTAGTTTAATTGCAAGTAATATGATTGCTAATATATTTGGACTTGGTAGTGCCGCAACGCCATTTGGCTTAAAGGCTATGGATTCTTTGCAAAAACTAAACAAAAATAAAAAAGTAGCTAGCCGTTCAATGATAACTTTTTTAGTAATAAATACAAGTGGTCTTACAATTATTCCAACAACTATAATTTCACTTAGAATGATGTATGGAAGTAGTGAACCTACTAAAATAGTTCTTGCCTGTATAATAAGTACGATGGTTGCGACCGTTGGTGGTATACTTATGGATAGATTTTTAGCTAGGAGGTATAAAGATTAATTTGATATCTAATTTAATAATTCCTCTAATAGTACTTTTTATAATTTTATATGGATTCTTTAAGAAAGTAGATGTTTATGATACTTTTATAGTAGGAGTTAAAGAAAGTTTCTCAATGATAACAAATCTATTTCCTACCTTTATCGCAATGATTCTTGCGGTTAATCTATTTATAAATAGTGGCGTTTTAGATTTTATTTTATCTTTAATTAAACCTATTTTAGATGTATTTAGAATGCCAACAGAAATATTTCCACTTGCTATCGTTAGACCTATATCAGGAAGCGCATCGTTAGCTTATTTAAATAGTATATTTGCTAAAAGTGGACCAGACAGTTTTATAGGTTTATTAGGTTCTGTGATGCAAGGGTGTACTGATACGACGTTCTATGTAATAAGTTTATATTTTGGTAGTATTGGAATAAAAAAGATAAGACATAGTATGTTTGCTGCTTTATTTGCTGATTTATGTGGTATAGTTGCTAGTATAATAGTTGTAAATATGTTTTGGGGATAAGTTTTCATTGCTAAAAAAAGATAAATAAGGTATAATATCTTTGGTGATTTTGATGGAACGACTACAAAAAGTTATTGCTTTATCTGGATATTGTTCAAGAAGAAAAGCGGAAGAACTAATTAGTTTAGGTAAAGTAAAAGTAAATGGGAAAATAGTAAGAGAAATGGGTACAAAAGTTGAATCTATGGATTATATAGAAGTAGAAGGGCATCCAATAGAACAAATAGAAGATAAAGTATATTATCTACTTAATAAACCTAGGGGAGTAGTTACAACTGCTAAAGATGAAAAAGGAAGAAAAACAGTAGTAGATTTAATTAAAACTAGTAAAAGAATCTATCCAGTAGGAAGACTTGATTACGATACAACAGGTCTTATAATACTTACAAATGATGGAGAATTAACAAACTTCTTAACTCACCCAAAAAACAACATAGAAAAAGTATATGTTGCTAAAATAAAAGGAATAATTTCTAAAGATGAGATTAGAAGACTTTGTAATGGTGTTTATATAGATGGTAAAAAAACAAGTAAGGCAAAAGCTAAAATACTTAAAATAGATAAAAAAACTAATAGTAGTGTAGTTGAGTTAATAATACATGAAGGAAAGAATCATCAAGTTAAAAATATGTTTAAAGCAATTGGCTATGATGTATTAAAATTAAAAAGAGAAAGTATTGCTTTCTTAACACTCGATGGGGTTCCTTCTGGAGAATATAGACAACTAAGTATAAAGGAAGTAAAAAAACTTTATGGAGAAAAAAATAATTAAATTAAAGGAATACTTAAGGTATTCTTTTTAATTTGTACTGTACAAAAGTATATTAAATGTGTTAAAATAATTGATATAGATGGGAGAATTGGTTATGAATAGAGAATATATTTATAAAGATGGTAAAGCTTTAATTATAGATGAAAATGATAATCAAAAAAATGTTGATTATTATGATAATTTAGACGATGTATTAGTTCAAGAAGATGTAATAGAAGTATTAGAAAGCGAGATAAAACAATTAGAAGAAGAACTATCTAGTTATAAGAAACCGTCTAAATTTTCTAGGTGGTCATGGATATTAATGCCGTTTTTAATTTTTACTTTTGTACCACTGATTTTTTCGCAAATTATGGGACCTGTTTTTGGAATGGATAGGGTTGTTAATGCGGCAATCTTTGGTTCGATAAAAGCAATGGATTTAGCGGGGTTAATTATGTCTTTTACTTTTTCTCCATTTGGTGCTTTGTTGTCTTTAAAATCGTATATAAAAGAAAAAGAGATAGATAAACAACTAAAAGGAAAAGAAACACAACTTGAATATTCAAAAAAAGAATTAGTTGAATTAAAAGAAGGATTAAACGAATTAAAATTAGATAAGACTAATAGTAAAAAAACAGAAGAGTTTTATGTATCAAAAGTAGATAGTAAAGAAGAATTAAAAAAATTAAGAAACTATTTAATTTTCTGTTATAAATTGGGTTATAATGAGCAAAAATATTTTAAATATTATCAACAGGGAAAATTGGAAAGTTATTTAGAAAAAACAACAACTGATACTGGAATAGAATTTATAAATAAACATTTTGAAGAAAAAGGCCCAACACTAGTAAAGAAGAAAAAACAAAATAAAAATAATCAAGAATAAACCTTGATTATTTTTATTTAACTTCTTCAATAGCATCCGTAGGACAACCTTCTTTAGCATCCACAGCATCTTCTACTAATTCTTCTGAAACTTCATCAACAATAACTCCTGCTAATCCATCGTCTTCTATTTCAAAAACTTCAGGAACAAGTGCTTGACAAGCTCCACATCCGATACATAAATCTTTATTAACTTTTAACTTCATAAGTGCCTCCTTTTTAAATTATAAATAAATTATATGAAAAAAGCAAGTAAAATATTTAAATATTTTTAAAAGTATGATATATTATTGGTAGGGTGATAATATGGCTAGTAGAATGGATCGTTATTATAAAAGTGAACTTGTTTCATTAGGCCGTAGTTCTAAAAATAAAAGTTTGTATGAACAAATAAAAGATTTAGATAATTATACAAATATAGAAGGTGTCGCAACTATTGAAAAAACAAATGAAATAGATATTTCAAAAGTACAAGAAATGATTAAAAATAGAGAAAACTACAAAAAGAAAAGACAACTAAGAGATATTCTTAAAGAAGAAGTAGAAGAATTAGAAAAGATAGAAGAAGTACAAGAAATAACAAAAAATTATGATATAAAAGATTTATTATCTAAAATAAAGGATGAACCTATAGAAGAACAAAAAAGTAGAAGTCTTAAAGAAGAACAAATAGAAATATTAAAAAGTTTAAATGTAAAAGAAAAACCTAAAAAAGTAGAAATTGAAGAAGAAGAGCAAGAATTAAAAGAATTGCTTAATACGATTGCTAGTACTAAGGCTTTAACGGATTTAAAAAATGTAGAAAGTGATTTAGATGTAGGGCTACTTGATGATTTAAAATCAGATACAATAGTAGGAGATGCTGCATCAATTAAGAAAATAATAGAAGAAGAAAAAGAAAAAAGAATAGAAGACACAAATGTAGAGATAGATAAGTCATTCTATACATCTAGTTTTGGATTCACTCAAAGTGATTTTGAAGAATTAAAAAATATGAATCATAAAATAAAAAAGAGTAATAAGTTTATAATTGTATTATTAATTATACTTATTGTACTTATTGCTGCAGGTGTAGGTTTCTTCTTATTAACAAAATAAAAACTTCATTGATTTGAAGTTTTCTTTTTTTTACTAAAAATTATTTTAAAATAAGTAATAAGTGTTATAGAAACCGTAAACAAAGTAGATATTATAGGTATTATATTTATCATTAAGTTATCAACATATATGTTATATTTTGCAGCAAATATAGTTCCAATTGTAATAAGAATACATCCAAATAAGTAAATATAATTTATTTTTTTGAATTGGAATATTTCTTTAATATTATTTCCAAACATATAAATGATAAGTGTGCAGTAGATAAATATATCAAAAATTAATTGAATAACTAAAATGCTTTCAATTCTAGAAGAAGCACCAACAATTGTTGCTTGCTTTAATACATGAAACTCTGGATATTCATATAGTGCAGTTAATTCATAACCTAAAGTTGATAAAGTTGCAAAAATAACTGCGCCCATAGTAATAGAAGAAATAATTGTAGAAATAATTAAAGTTTTTTTGAACTTTGCTTTCTCTACTGAATTTTTTGGAATCATTGTAAGCAAAAACATAGGGACAATATGAAATGCATAATAACTATTTATTCCAGATAAATAATCAGTTATATTAGATTGGAACATCGGTTTTAAATTAGAAATATCAAAAGAAGATATCAAACCAGAAAAACTAATAAAAAACAAAAATATATTTATGAAGAAAAGAATATTGCTGGTCCTTGCTATCACAGTAATGCCTTTGCAAAGTATATAGAAAATAGTAATCATAAAAAGAATTGCTATAGCTATCAATGGAGTTCTAGTTAAAAATTGACTTTGTATAAAATTATTTAGTGTTAAGTAGTTTAAAATACCCATTATGATTACAAAAATTGAAATTAGTATAAGAATTATTTTTCCTATCGTTTTTCCAAAAAGTTTAGTAATTTTTTGTGGCAAACTTAAATCAGGTTCATAATCAATAATTTTGTTAATTATAAATACAAATAATATATCAAATGGTATGCTTATAATAGGGATTATCCAAGAATCTCTTTTCATGACATTTATTAAAGCATTAAATGTCATACCAACTAAAAAAGCTCTAGTTACAAAATAATTTAGTGTTCCTATTTCAAAATTGTTATTTTTTTTCTTAATCATTTATTTCCTCCAAACTATTTTTAGATGATACCTTGTTTTTAAGCATTAAATCACTATTTATATTTATTTCTAGTTTGTCTAAATTTTTATTCCAATTTTCTTTTTCTTTATTAAAATATTTAGGATATTTTTGATAAAACATATGACCAAATCCAAATATATCTGTTTTGTTTTTAGTTGCTAAATCTATAGCTTTTTGAACTCTTTTTTTAATCTTTTTATTAGCTTTCTTTTGTATTTCTTCAATAACTTTAGAATCTTCTAAGTCAATATCACCTTTGACTTCTATAATTCTTGCTTCTCCAGATAATTCTATATTTACTTTAGGTTCTTCATTTTTAAGCTCAACAGATACATCAGATGAAAAACTAGTAGAATCTATTACAACATATCCATCTTTATATTCTATATCTAAAAACATTTCTGAAATAACACCGTTAATTATATTTATTCCTAAACTTTCATCTCTATTTGCCCAATCAACAAGTTTATCTCCCTTAAATATTCCAAGATTTCCTAGCTTAGTATAGGTTTTGGGTTCACTTGATTCTATATTTTCTTTACTAGAACCTTCTTCGATATCTCCTATAATTTCTATACAATTTATAGAAAGTTCAGTACCATCACTCAAAATGGTAGATAATAAATCATTGAAATTTGTGCTAGCGATAATTCCTTGTAATTCAGTTGTAGTTTTAACGTTATCTGTTATTTGTTGAGAAGGAAAGGAAGAAAGTGGTGACATTATTTTTAAAGTATCTTTTGCTTCGGAATCTTTAGAAAGAACTACATAGAAGTTTTTTCTAGCACTTGGATATCTTACAAAGAAATCAATTGCATTGTTAATTCCATCTTTAGCTACTTCTTCAGAAATAACTAAAATAGAAAATGAGCCAAAATATAATTCACTTGGAGAAATTAAACCTATTTGCTTAAGTGCACTGAAAATAGATTCCCCCTTTCCACTATAAACAACTACTTGTGTTTCACTTGAATTACTATCACTACTATTACTTTTTGGGGAATTAGAAATCAAGACACTCATTTCATATTCATCACCAGATTTATCAATAGCAACTCCTGAAACAATAGAAAATTCATTTAATTCATTATAATTCCAGCACCCACTTAAAGTTAATAATAAAATTAAACTAAGAATTGTTTTTTTCATATTTATCATCCATTCTCTTTAGGTTATTTGTTAAATATTCAGGTCTATTTTTTAAATCTTTTCTTGAAAATCTTATTATGCTATCTTTTAAACTTCTAAGTTTAAGTGGACTAAAAGGGATTAGGTAAGGTGTTCCAAGACATTCTAGACTTGATAATTTAGCTATAAAAATAATAAACATTGCAGCAAATCCAATGAGTCCCATAAAAGTTGCAGCTAATATAAATAAAAGTCTCCATTCTCTTATCGCATCTATAATATCTACATCATAAAAAACTAGTTCAGAAATGGAAGTTGCAGCAATTATAATAATTACTATAGGAGAAACTATGCCTGCAGCAACCGCTGCATCTCCTAAGATAAGTGCTCCAACTACATTCATCGCGCTTCCAGAAAAAGAAGGAGAATGAATATCTGCTTCTCTTAGTACTTCAAAAGTTAGAACAAATAGTAAAACCTCAATTGCTGTTGGAAACGGGACTCCTTCTCTTTGTATAGCTAAAGAAATAAGTAACTGATCTGGAATAATTTCATGATTGAAAGTCATAAGAGAAATATATAATGCAGGTGTTAAAAGAGCTAGAAAAAAACATATGGCTCTAAGTATTCTAGAAAAAGATACATTGAATGGTTTTTGATAGTTGTCTTCTGGTGAATGAAAAAAATCAGTTAGAACTGCAGGTAGAATAATGACAAACGGAGAGTTTTCAACTAATATAACAATTTTTCCATCAAGTAGGGATGTGCTGGCGAAATCAGGCCTTTCAGTACTTATGACTTTTGGAAAAACTGACTTTTGATCCTTTTCTAATAATTCTCTTATATATCCTGTGTCAATTACTGCGTCTATATCTATTTTTTTTAATTCGTCAATTATCTTTTTAACTTTATAGTTAGGTACGATATCTTTTATATAGGCAACAGTTACTTTTGATTTTGATCTTTTGCCAACAATTACTTCTTCGTACCACAAATTAGAATCCTTAATTCTTTTTCTAATTAATCCTAAGTTCATATTATGATTTTCAGTGAAACTATCTTTGGGGCCACGAGTAATCGTTTCACTTGTAGATTCAGTAACACCTCTATCTAGTTTCATTCTTGTTTCAACAACAATCGCTTTATCAGATTTATCAATTAAAATTACAGTAAAACCACTAGATAAGTGATAATACATATCTTCAAAAGTATCAATGCATTTGACTTTGCTATTAAAGATGTTGTTTTTTATTAAATCATAAAAGGAATCAAATGGCTTTTTCCTATCCATGTTAATAATGGCTTTGTTTAAAAAATCACTTATTTTATCGTCACTACTCACACTCTCTAAATATATATATCCTATTTTTTTTGAGTTTTTTTCTATAATTCTAGTGACGATATCACTGCTTTTACCATTCAATTTATTTAACATTTCAAAATTTTTTTCAATACTATTTTGTAGATTCATAATATTCACCTAAGGTTATTATTTCCAATATTAAAAAAAATATTATTTTTCTTTACTTTGAAAAAAAACTATAATATAATAGATAACTAGGTGATAATGTGAAGAGTGGATTAAAGGTTGAAAACTTATATTTTAAAGATATTTTAACTGATGCAAATATTGAATTAAAACCAGGAACAATCAATGCTTTAGTTGGAAAAAGTGGAAGTGGAAAGACAACTCTTTTGAAAAGTATTGTAGGTTTTATTGATTATTCTGGAACTATAAGTTTAGATGGTGTAGTTTTTAATAAAAAAAATATTGAAGAACAAATAAAAAATATAGGAATATATTTAAATACAAAAATCTTGGAGAATAAAAGTGTAATTTTAAACCTTATGTCTCCTTTGCTTAATCTAAATTATCAAGAAGAAAATGCTAAAAAAAATGTTTATGAATTAACTAAGAAATTAGGTATAGATGATTTGTTATATAGAGAAGTAAATACATTATCACATTCACAAAAGAAAGTTGTTGCTTTTGTCCAAAGCATCGCACATAGTCCAAAACTAATTTTGCTAGATAACTTATTTTGTTCATTAGATGAATATTATAAAGAAAAAATCACTTCATATTTAAAAAGTTTAAAGAAAAGTAAAAAAAGTATAATTTTATTTACTACAAACAATGGTGAAGATTTGATGTTTGCGGATAATTTATCAATAATTAAAAATGGTAAAATTATTGAACAAGGAGAGTCTATAGAACTACTAAAAAACGAAACTTTATTTCTAAAAAATGATATAGAAATGCCTTTTATCGTTGATTTATCAAATAAAATGAAGACTTACGAACTAATAGACAGACCAATTTATGATATGAATGAAATGGTGGATGAAATATGGCAGTAAAATTTGTAGATGTGAGTTATAAAAATTTATTTGAAAAAGTTAATTTTCAAATAGATAATGGTCAAATAGTTTCCGTAGTAGGCGAAAGTGGCAGTGGAAAAACAGCAGTTTTTGATTTAATTTTTGGTCAAGATTTAAACTTTGGTGGGAAAATAATCACTGGTGTAAAAACAATAAACAATAATATAAGAAAAAAACAAATAAAAGAAATTAGAAAAGAAATATTTTATTTAAAACAAGATTATTCTGATCAATTATTCAATATAACTGTTTTAGAAGATATAAAATATCACATATCTAATTTTAGAGAAAACGAACTTCAAGAATTATTAAAAATATTTGGATTAGATAATAGTATTTTAACAAAACATTATTCAGAACTTAGCGATGGCGAACTAAAAAAAGCTCTAATAATAATAATGTTTTTAAGTAATAAGAAATTATTGTTACTAGATGATGTAACTTTAGGATTAGATTTAAAAGGTAAAAGAGCTTTAATAAAACAATTGAAAAAGGCAAAAAGAGAAGAAAAGATTATTATTGTATCTTCAAATGACGCTGATTTTTTGCTTAGTGTAGTGGATAAAATTATATATATAAAAAATAACAAATTAAACGTTGAAAAAGATAAATATATTTTTTTTGAAAATAAGGGTATTTTAAACAAGTGTAATATGAAAATGCCTAAAATATTACAGTTTAAAGAAATAGTTTTGAAAAATAAAAAAATAAAATTATTATATAGAGATAGCATAAACGATTTAATAAAGGATATATATAGAAATGCAAAATAACATTATAAAAAAAATATCACCTAGAGTGAGGTTGATTAGTTTATTTATTTTAACTACTAGTCTTTTTATGGCAAAATCTATATTTTTAATTTTATTGATAACAACACTAACTTTAATATTGATGTTAATTACAGGAAAAAAAGTAAATACATATGTAAACATAATAAAAAAAGTTGCTATTTTATTGTTATTTTTGTTAATTGTATATATAATTATATTTGAATATAATATATTTAAATGTCTAATTTTTACCTACAAACTACTAATTGTTACATTACTTTTTGCGATTTTTCATTTCAATACTGGGTTTAATCAACTTCACCAAGCCATATACGAATGTTTGAGATCAATAGAAAAAATGAAAATAAATGTGGAAGGTATTTCGTTTGATATCGTTGCAGCTTTATTTTTTCTAAAAAGTTTAGTCAACAACAAACAGAACATACTTGAAACTCAAAAACTATATGGTAAAAGACAACTAAATATAAAAAATTATATTCTGCCAATTTTTATAAATTCAGCAAATGAATTAAACGAACTCCAATATCATTTAAAAACAAAATTTTATAAATTATCATATAAAAAAAGTAACATGTTTTCTAAGTTCATTTTGATTGTGTTTGTAATTTTATTTATATTGGTAGTATTTAAGGAAGTGATTTTGTGAGATATTTTATAACATTTTCTTATGATGGTTCTAAATATAACGGATATCAAAAGCAACCTAGAGTTAAAACTATACAAGGAGAGTTGGAAAAAGCATTAAAGCAAATAAATGCAGGGGAAAATGTATCTGTGTCTGCTTCTGGACGTACTGATGCGGGCGTTCATGCATATAATCAAAGTGCTCATTTTGATTTAGAAACAGAAATTACTTGTGCTAAATTAAAACAAGCTTTGAATAGTTTAATTCCTGATGATATATATGTAAAAAATGTTTATGAGGCTAATCAGGGTTTTCATGCTAGATTTAACGTAAAGGCAAAAGAATATATATATAAGATAAATATGGGCAATTATAATCCAATAGAAAAAGATTATGTATATCAATATAATAAAAAATTGGATATTCCAGAAATGGAAAGAGCTCTTAAATATTTAGAAGGAACTCATGATTTTAGATCATTTGTAAAAATAGATGAAGAGAAAGACGACTATACAAGAACGATAGTACAAACTTCTTTAATAAGAGATGTCAAAAATGTTAATCAAATCACAATTTCTATATTAGGTACCGGTTTTATGAGATATATGGTTCGAAACATTGTGGGAATGCTTATAGAAATTGGTGAAGGGAAATATAAAAGTGAAGATATTATAGCTATTTTGGAAATGAAAGATAGAACAAAAGCGGGAATATGTGCGCCAGCTTGTGGATTATATTTAAAAGATGTCTATTATTGACATCTTTTTCTATTGATTTTTTTTGATTATTAGATTATAATTGTTGTAGAATAAAAAGGTGATATTATGGAAAATACAAAAGTGTTTTTGGACAATGGTATTGAAACAAATGTAAATGGTGTTTTTTATGTATTTAATTCAAAGTATTATTTTATTTATACAATGAGTGAACTTGACGAAAACGATTATGTTAGGTTATATGTTGTGCAAGTTTGTAAAGAAATTCAAAATACACCAACTGGGCCAATCGATACTGGATATATGCTTGGTATGGAAATAAATAATCCAGAAGAATGGTCAAGGGTTCAAGAATCTATTACAAAAATTGTCGAAGATAAAAAGAATAATACAATAAATAGCGATATTCAATATCTGCCTATGAGCATGTTAACAAATTTAAAGGTTATTAGTAAAAATAAGTTTAAATTGATGAAAAACTTAATACAAGATAATTTTAAAGTAGAGATTCAAGCATCTAAAGAATCAAACGTAACAAGTGAATTTTTAACATCGAATCAACTATTAGAGCCAGTGTCAAATACAGTTACGAATGATTCGGTAATACCTTTGGAGAATTTAACAACTGTTTCACCTACAACTAATACAACATCTACTACAAATGAGGGTGATGTAATAATTGATTATAGGTCAAGATTTTTCGAAGAACAAGAAAAAAATCAAGAATTGGAAGACCAGTTAAAGATTTTGAATCAAAAATTAGAACAAATAAAAAATATAATAGGATAATTTTATGTTAAATTATCTTTTTTTTATGCATAAAATTAATAGAGGAATAATATGAAAAATTTGATAAATTACTATTATGATTTAAATATAAAATCGTTTAAAAAAGTATACGGAAAATTTGTTTTTGAATTAAATAATAAATTTTACGAGTTTATTCCTTTTTATGGTGATGTAAATGCTTTTTATAAAAATTATTTAAATGTTTTAAAAAACAATAAATATTGTCATGAAATAATGTTCAATAATCAAAAAAATATTTTAACATTTTATGATGGGACACCATATTTGTTATTAAGAAAAAATTTTATTTTAGATAAAAGGGTAGATTTCAATGAAATAATAACTTATGATATGCAGATTTATAGTGAATCAAATCTAGAGTGGAAAAAATTATGGAAAGAAAAAATAGACTATTATGAGTATCAAATGAGTCAATTATCACACAAATATAAACTTTTAAAAAATAGTTTTGATTATTATATAGGACTTAGTGAAAACGCAATATCTTTGCTTAATTACGTTAAAGAAGATGATATAAGATTTTATATGTGCCATAAACGAATAAATCACAATGAAAAATTAGATGAATTTTTTAACCCACTAAATTTTGTTGTTGATAATTTATCGAGAGATATTGGAGAGTATATAAAAGTTAATTTTTTCACGAATGATTTAGATTTGGATAATGTATATAATTATATAGAAAAATTGGACTTTAATGATTCAGAATATATATTACTTTTAGCAAGATTAATGTATCCGTCATATTATTTTGACATATATGATCAAATAATACAAGAAAATGTATCTGAAGAAAAAATAGAATTATACATAAAAAAGAATGTTTCCTATGAAACGTTCTTAATCAAAGTTTATAATAATCTAAAACATAATTTTAAGTTCCCAGAGATTGAATGGTTAGAAAATTAACCTAAGTTCACCACATCTTTCACTTCAGGAACTTCGTTCATTATAGCTGCGGCTATTCCATCATGTAATGTCATATCTAACATTTGACAATTAGCACACGCTCCCATCATTCTTATATATACAATATAGTTTTCAAATTTTACAAATTCAATATTCCCACCATCATTTATTAAAAATGGTCTTAATTTATTTATAATAGCTTCTATTTTTTCTTCTGCTTTTTTCATTTTAATCACCGAAATGTATTATATAATAGTATTAACAATTTGTAAAGACTTTTTTTCTTGATAAAAATGTGTTATAATTTCAGCAGGTGGTAATATGTCGAAGATTAAGAAAGGTAGAATAATTAGAGGTACAGTGTCAGGTATTGAATCATATGGTGTATTTGTTTCTTGCGATGATTATTATACTGGATTAATACATATATCTGAAATTTCGCATGAGTTTGTAAAAAATATAACTGATTTCGTAAAAATAGGTGATTTGATCTTTGTTGAAGTGCTAGATGTTGATGAAGAATTAGGGCATTTAAAACTTAGTATAAAAAATATAGAATATAAAAAAAATATTGCTATTAAGAGAAAAAAAATAAAAGAAACATCGCTTGGCTTTAAAACTTTAGAGTATAAATTACCTATTTGGATAGAAGATTCTTTAAAAAAAATAGAAAATCATTAAATTTTATATTGACAAAATTAACTCCACGTGGTATAGTTAATACTGTCAATGTTTTTTGGGCGATTAGCTCAGTTGGTTAGAGCACTTGCCTTACAAGCAAGGGGTCATAGGTTCGAGTCCTATATCGCCCACCATTTTTTTGCCGGAATAGCTCAATTGGTAGAGCAACTGACTTGTAATCAGTAGGTTGTGGGTTCAAGTCCTATTTCCGGCACCATTTTTATGGAAGGGTAGCGAAGTGGCCAAACGCGGCAGACTGTAAATCTGTTCCTTCGGGTTCGATGGTTCAAATCCATCTCCTTCCACCACTTTATTTTGTAAAAACATGCCGCGCATTGTCAATGTAAAATTGCCTCGTAGCCAAGCGGTAAGGCACCACAC
>JAZRAM010000083.1:0-2723 GCA_045634565.1 Bacilli bacterium | reverse complement strand
GCAAGATAAAGAATGGAAGAGGTTTAATTTTTATAAAAATATATCAAAGAAAATGAGGTAATAATATGGCAGGAAAAAAATATAGAAAAGTAAGAAAAAAATCTAGTTATGTTTCAAAGGGTACAGGAAGTAAAATAGTACATACTGGTTATGGAAGTGTAGCTAAGAAAAGAATAGTAAGAGGTAAACCTAAAACTAATTTATATAAAGATACAAGAAAATTAGTATCTCAAACTAATGCTCGGCTTTCTTCATTACAAAGAAGATTTAAAAAAGGTACATGGGCTAGTAAAACTTTATATAATAAGTTAGGTACAAAAAAGATAAATATAGGTAAAAAAGGTAAATTAAGTTTACCAAAGAATTTAAATAAAACAGAATTAACGGCAATTAATAAAGCTTTATCACAATTTTTAAGAAGTAAATCATCAACTAAAAAAGGTATTAGTGAAATAAGAAAAAAACAAATTGAAAATGTAAGAGAAAGATTATCTGTTGATGCAGAAGAAATGAGTTATGATGAAGCTGAAGCATTTTATGAAATGTTTGGAGATGAAGATTTTCAGGGATTAACTGACAAAATAGCAGCAAGTGCATTACAAGCATGTATTGATGATGCTATTGAAGCAGGGGACACAGAGAATCAATTTATAGATAGATTAACACTTTATTCAGGTGTAGAAATGAATGATCTTGATATGAGAGAAAAAGCTATAGCTTTATATGAGAAGTATGTAATGTAAAAAGAGGTGATGTCAGTTGTTATATTGGAATTTATACCATGGTCATAAAGCTGACATCAAAGGAAAAAGAAAATTTTATGATGCTACTATATATACTTTTGATATTGAAACAAGTTCGTATTATATTTTAGATGGAAAAATATATAAACCTAGTTATTATGATAGATTAACACAGAGAGAAAAAGATAGAACAATAAAAAAAAGCCATATGTATATATGGATGTTTGGAATAAATGAAGTAGTATATTATGGTAGAACTTGGGATGAATTTACTAAATTTTTAAATAGATTAGAAGATTCTGTAGCAGAATTAAAATATGTATTTATACATAACTTATCATTTGAATTTCAATTTTTGAAAAGTCATTTTCATTTTGAAGATGTACAAGCTAGAAAAAGTCATAAAGTAATAACAGCTATTATGAAAGATTATAATATAATGTTTAAATGTAGTTATATGATGAGTAATGTTGGTTTAAAATATTTACCTAAAATGTTTAATTTACCAGTTGAAAAGAAAGTAGGAGATTTAGATTATGATCTTATTAGGAATCCTAATACACCATTAACTGAAAAAGAGTTAGGATATTGCGAGTATGATTGTTTAGTACTTTATCATTATATAATAAAAGAGTTAGAAGTTTATGAAGATGTAAAACATATACCATCTACTAATACAGGAAAAGTTAGAAGAGAATTACAAGAGTTAATACAGAATAATTTTCAATATAAGAGATTAGTTAAAAAAGCAATTAATACTGATCCAATTATTTATAATAGATTATGTGAAGCATTTTTAGGAGGCTATACTCATGCTAATTGGATATATGCAGATACAATTTTAGAAAATATTGATTCATATGATATAGCTAGTTCTTATCCATATGTACTTTGCACATATAAATATCCATCTAATGAATTTAAAAAATGTTACATAAAAAGACGAGAGCAGATGAGTAAAAGATTATGCTATTTATTAGTTGTTAAGTTTACTAATGTAAAATGTAAATATTATAATAACTTTATATCATCTAGTAAATGTAGGAATTTAAGAGGTGCTAAATATGATAATGGTAGATTAATTGCTGCTACAGAATTTGAAATGACACTTACAGATATAGATTTTTATTTTTATTTAGATACATACGAATGCGAATATGAAATAATTGAATGTTATTATTCTACATTAGCATATCTTCCTAAAACTCTAATAAATTTTATACTTGATAAATATGTAGGAAAGACTACATTAAAAGGTGTTGAAGGTAGAGAAATGGAATATGGAAGAACAAAAGGAATGTTTAATAGCATTTATGGTATGAGTGTTACCAATAATATAAGGGATAATGTTATATATAATGATTATGATGGAACATGGGAAGAAAAAGAATTATCTAATGAAGAAATAATAGATAAATTAATTGGAGAAAAGAAAAAAGGATTTTTAAGTTTTGCTTATGGGGTATGGGTTACAGCATATGCTAGAGATAATTTACTTAGAAGAGTAATAGAATTAGATGATCATGTAGTATATTGTGATACAGATTCAATAAAACTTACACAGGGATATGATAAAAGTGTATTTGAAAGATATAATGAATCAGTAAAAAATAAAATTGATTTTGTATGTAATATATTAAAACTTAATAGTTTAAAATATTCACCAAATGATATAAAAGGTATTTCTCATATGATGGGATTATTTGAAATAGAAACAGAAGGAAATAATAAATATACATATGATAAATTTATAACACAGGGTGCTAAAAAATATGCATATGAAACAAATGGAGAAATTCATATTACAGTAGCAGGTGTACCAAAAAAGGGATCGGCATCTTTAAAAAATTTAAATGATTTTAGAGATGATTTTATTTTTAGATTCAATGATACAGAAAAGAATTTACTTTTTTATGTAGAGGAACAAAGTCCTTTAGAAGTAGAAGATTATTTAGGTTTAAAATATAAAATAACTGATAG
>JAZRAM010000082.1:0-2802 GCA_045634565.1 Bacilli bacterium | reverse complement strand
CCTTAAACGAACGTCTAATTGGTTAAAGTCGGCTTCTAATACCTCTGATGCTTCTTCTATCCATACATCTGTTAGTTCTCCATCACTAAATGTAATAGATTTTAACTTTTCTACATCATCTAATCCTGCAAATACTATTTCGTGGTTATTTAATAAGCATTTAATCCTTAGATCGGATTCGTTTACTTTGAAATACTTACTTAACTTCCATTTACTTATTACTTGTTTAAATAATGCAAACGTTGAATCTCTATTTGATTTACCTGTTTTACGTACTACTAATAAATTAAATCTCTTTGCTTTTAATAACTTATATATATACCTCTCACAAATAAAAAAACTCTTTCCACTACCTGCACCACCATAAAACACTAAATAACGTGTATCGGTGTTTAAATAGGGTTTGAACGCTGTATTAAACACTTTACTTGATATACTTATGTTTATTTCATTATTCCTCATCTATATCAACTCTAATGCTTGTTAGTCCTACATCTGCTTCTACTTTATCTACTGGCTTTTCTCCTATCGTATCTCTAACTGTTGTAAATGCCTGTATATCTCCACTCATAAACTTTTCTAAAAGGGCTTCTACTCCTATTTCTTGAACTGTCTTATCCCCCTTTTCTATATCTAAAGCAATTAATAGGGCTTCTTTTAGTTTTTTTCTCTCTTTTGCTTTCTTTTGACTAGCAATACCACCTTTTCTTGCTATTTCTCTCTGTTGTTCCTCTGTCATCTTATTAAAAGGAATTAAGTTTTCTTCTTTCAATGGTATCACCTACTTTCTATTTCTCATCTTTTGAATCATTATATGTTTCTAACCAATTTTTAAATTCAGATAGCATAAAAATACTTATGGCTGCTAATCCTACTATTAATGTTATTATTAGTCCCATATAATCACCTCTTATATAATTATCTTTATCTTTCTTTTTGTTCCGTCTAGTATAGCTTCTGTTGGTGTGTTATCTGTTGGTGTAAATCCTAACTTTTCTCCATATCCTCCATAATCTAAAAAGGAGTTTGTCATTAAATAATATAATTGCTTCTTATTTAATGTGTTATTTCCGTAGTCTGGTAAATATATAGCTCCTTTAGTGCTTAATGGTTTATGTGTATGTCCCATTATGTATAAGTCTGCTATTACTGTTTGACTCATTTCTTCAAGTCTATTAGCTTTACCGCCTGTTTTTCTTCCTCCACCTGATCCATGATAACCTGTTATTTGATAACACATAGGTATTTTTCTTCCTTTTATCTTTTCACCAAATCTTAAATATAAATACCACCAATTATCTGCGTATCTATCTTCTATACCTAATTCTCTTGCCACAAGCCTAATAACATCTATATTTGTATCTTTTGTTATTCTGTCTTCGTGGTTTCCTGTACCTATTACTAGTATTTTGTCTTTTATAGGCTCTAGTAATTCAACTAATCTAAATATTTGTTCCATCGGTGTTAATTCATCACTATATACATCACTCTTGCTATTTTTAAGTGCTGTATTGCATAAATCACCATTAAGTATTGTATAAACATCATTATTATTTTTAATTATTTCTAATGTTTCTTTTAATAGTTTGTAATTTGTTAGTTTATCTCCTATATGTACATCACTTATAGGTATAATGCGTAATTTTTTTAATTCTTTACCTAAATTAACATTTATAACTTTCATTAGCATCACCCTTTAAACACCTTACCAACCCACCAACTAGTTTTTACTGGTGTTTCCTAGTTCCCTATTCGTTCCCATAAAAAATAGACCGTATCTCTACGATCTAAAACATTTTAAATTTCTTCCACAAAATTTAAAGCAATAGCACCCTTAATAGTGCTGTATCAGTAATATGCTAGGTGTATATGAAAAGAATTATTAATTTGTTTGCTACTGGAATTATAAAAAGGTTTTGCATATTACCAATACACCAACATTAATTGGTGTTTTTAATCTTTACAAAAGGGAAATTGGCAGTGAAATTATATTTTCACAATACTATTTTATTACAAAACACATGGGAATTGTGGGAAACTTGCTATTTTTTTGCAATTTTATTAAATTTCTTTCATTTTGTTATTGACATTTACACTCAAAAGGTGTAATATATAGTTACAGGGACAGGAAATAGTCCTAAAAAATTTAATTACACTTACACTTAAAAGGTGTATAAGAAAGAGGGAATTATTAATGAGATTAGCAAACGTAGAAGAAGTAATTAGTGCATGGAAAGTATTAGAAGCAGTTGGCAGACCTGAATTAAAGTTTTCACTACTAAGAGAAGATGAAAGAAAGATGAATCTTATTACAGGCTTAATTAAATCAATGCCTAACTATAACGAAAAGAACAATGAAGTTGTGGCTAGAGAGTTAGAAAAGTTAATTGATAGACTTCCTAGAGTTTATTATAACGAAGGTAACCCAAACAACGGAATGTATGCTTTTGATGAAATTGTTATTAAAGGTGATGACACTATAACACTTAGATCGCATGGCTTTATTAAAGATAATGATTCAGAATACATAAAAAATATTCAAGACATTGTTTATACAATAGGTCGTAATATGAAAGCAGATGAACATTCAGTATCAGTTAATAAATATGCTTATAGCATGAGAGAAATCATTATTAAATTATGGTGGGATTAAGGGCTTAGGCTCTTAACCTACTAAACAGAAAGAAGGAAAGAATATGAAAGAATTAAAAGAGATTAAAAAATATGTATCAGATATAACAGGATTTAAAGAAGATTTAATAGGAATAATAAAAGTTGAGTACATAAAAGGCGATGAAATAC
>JAZRAM010000081.1:0-9807 GCA_045634565.1 Bacilli bacterium | reverse complement strand
GAGATTAACTTTAATTCTATAGAATGTAATTTAGATTATTTATTAAATAAAAAAATAATACAAGAGTTTAATAGGTGTAATGGACATTATGTAGATAAAACTATTAATGAAAGGAATAAAGAGTTAATAAAAGCAATACATTAAAATAGGTGATAATGTGAAACCTATTATAGGTATTGTAACTAGAAAAAGTATTAGTGAAGAAAAACATAATATAAATGTTATTTATGAAGATGTAGTTGAGTCTATAGTAAATAATGGTGGTATAGGTGTAGGTATAGTTTTAAATGATGATTATAAAGATTTAATAAATATGTGTGATGGAATTGTTTTTCAAGGTGGAGATGATTTTGAAAAATATGACATGGATGCTTTAAAATATATTTATGATATAGATAAACCTGTTCTTGGTATATGTTTAGGTATGCAGTTAATGGGTGTATTATTTAATGGAACAATGATGGATATAGAAAATCATAAAAAGAAATTAGATTATGTACACGAAGTTAAAATTAAAAGAACTTCTAAACTATATAATATATTTAAAAGTGATATTATAAAAGTAAATAGTAGACATAAATCTATTATTAAGGATACTGATTTAAATGTAGTAAGTATAAGCAATGATGGATATATAGAAGCTATAGAAGATATAAACAAAAGATTTTTTATAGGAGTGCAGTGGCACCCCGAGAACATGACTCACTATGATAAAAAACAAAATAATCTATTTAAATACTTTATAAAATCTTGTTATTGATAAGAGATATGTGTTAAAATTATTTTAGAGGTGCGGTTTATGGAAGTAGTAGGATATAAAGTTTTTAATAAAGATTTAACTAATCGTTATGGTAAAAAGTTTGAAGTCGGTAAGATTTATATCGCACCTGGAATAATAAAGTTTGGAAATAGTGGTAATGGATTTCACCTATGTAGAAATATTGAAGATACCTTTAGATATTTTGATCCTAAAAATAATACTGTATGTAAAGTTATTGGCAGTGGTGAAATGGATAAAGGAGAAGATAACTACAATGGTTTTTATGAAATGTATGCAGTAGAGCGATTAAAAATATTAAAACAATTAAGCCGTTTAGAAATAATCGAAGAAGGTTTAAAGTTAAATGAGATAAGAGCTGAAAGATTTGTTTCTTTGTTTCCTTTAACTGAGAAAGAAATAATGTTATTTAAAGAACAATTTAAAAAATATATTAGTGTATTGGATGCAATTGCTTATTATCAAGAAAAAGATGAAAAAATATATTATAAAAGAAAAGGAATGTTGAATAGTAAGTAATTACTATTTTTTCTTTTATAAAAATAAAAATAATGATATAATATTACTTGGTGATTTGTATGGATAAAATCATAATAAAAGGTGCTAGAGAAAACAATTTAAAAAATGTTAATATAGAATTACCTAAAGATAAACTTATCGTAATGACGGGTGTAAGTGGTAGTGGTAAAAGTAGTTTAGCTTTTGATACTATTTATGCAGAAGGTCAAAGAAGATATGTAGAAAGTTTAAGTGCATATGCTAGACAATTTTTAGGTGGTACTGATAAACCTGATGTAGATAGTATAGAAGGTTTAAGTCCAAGTATTAGTATAGATCAGAAAACTACTAATAATAATCCTAGAAGTACAGTAGGTACAGTAACTGAAATATATGATTATTTTAGACTTTTATTTGCTCGTATAGGGGTTCCATATTGTCCTAATCATAATAAACCTATATCAAGTCAAAGTATAGAAGAAATGACTAATCAAATTCTAGATTTAGAAATAGGAACAAAGATTAGAGTATTAAGTCCAATTGTCCATGGAGAAAAAGGTACTCATAAAGACTTACTTGATGATTTAAAAAAAGATGGATATTCTAGAGTAAGAATAGATAATGAAGAATATGAATTAAATGATGAAATAACTTTAGAGAAAACTAAAAAACATAATATAGATGTAGTAATAGATAGATTAATTATTAAAGAGGATATTAGAAGTAGATTAAATGAAGCTATTGAATTATCAGTAAAACTAAGTAAAGGAAAATGTGTTATTGATGTAATTGGTGGAGAAGAAATCTTGATGAGCGAAAAATATGCTTGTCCAGATTGTGATTTCTCATTACCAGAGTTAGAACCAAGGTTATTTAGTTTTAATGCTCCATATGGTGCATGTCCAGATTGTAATGGGCTTGGAGTTAAAAGAAAAATAGATGAAGATTTAATAATGCCTGATAAAGAAAAAAGTATTATGGATGGTGGAATAGTTGCTTTTAATATGGATGCATCAATTTCATATACTCAAATAGTGACTCTTGCTAAACACTATAATATTGATTTAACAAAACCAATAAAAGATTTAAATAAGAGTGAGTTAGATTTAATACTTTATGGTTCTAAAGAACCTTTAGAGTTTAATTATGTATCAAGTAATGGTAATACAAGAAATACTACTGACTACTTTGAAGGTATAATAAACAATTTAGAAAGAAGATATATAGAAACTAAAAGTGGTTGGATTAGGGATTGGTTAGATAAGTTTATGATGGAACTTCCATGTACTACTTGTCATGGTGCTAGACTTAATGAATCAGTTTTATCAGTAAAAATAAATAAGAAAAATATATATGAAATGACTAAGATGTCTATTGGTGATTTATATAATTTTTTAAATGATTTGAAACTTAATAAAGAACAAGAAAAGATAGCTGAACTTATTTTAAAAGAAATAAAAGATAGATTAAAGTTTTTAATTAATGTAGGTCTTAGTTATTTAACTTTAGATAGAATGGCTGGAACTTTAAGTGGTGGAGAAGCAGGAAGAATTAGACTTGCTACTCAGATAGGTTCACGCCTTACTGGAGTATTATATGTACTTGATGAACCTAGTATTGGGCTTCATCAAAGAGATAATGAAAGACTAATAAATTCCTTACTTGAAATGAGAGATTTAGGTAATACATTAGTGGTTGTTGAACACGATACTGATACTATGCTTGCCGCTGATTATCTTGTAGATATAGGCCCTCTTGCTGGAGTACACGGAGGTGAAGTGGTTGCTTTCGGTACTCCTAAAGAAGTAATGAAAAATGATAATAGTTTAACTGGTAAATATTTAAGTGGTAAGTTAAAAATAGAAGTACCAGAAAAAAGAAGAAAAGGTAATGGTAAATATATAGAGATTAAAGGTGCTAGTGAAAATAACTTAAAAAATATAAATGTTAAGTTCCCACTTGGAAAATTTATTTGTGTAACTGGAGTAAGTGGTAGTGGTAAAAGTAGCTTAGTTAATGAAATACTATATAAGAGTGTTGCTAGTAACCTATATAAAACTAAAGTAAAACCTGGTAAACATAAAAAAATAATAGGTTTAGAAAATATAGATAAAGTTATCGATATATCACAAACTCCAATAGGAAGAACTCCAAGAAGTAATCCTGCGACTTATGTAGGTGTATTTGATGATATTAGAGATGTATTTGCTTCCACTAAAGAATCAAAAATGAGAGGATATGATAAAGGTAGATTTTCATTTAATGTAAAAGGTGGAAGATGTGAAGCATGTTGGGGAGACGGAGTTAAGAAAATAGAGATGCATTTCTTACCAGATGTTTATGTACCTTGTGAAGTTTGTCATGGAACTCGTTATAATAGAGAAACATTACAGATAAAATATAAAGGAAAAAGTATTTATGATGTTTTAGAAATGAATGTAGAAGAAGCATTAGAATTCTTTAAAAATATTCCAAAAGTTAAAGATAAATTACAAGTTATGATGGATGTAGGTTTATCTTATATAAAACTTGGACAAAGCGCACCTACTTTAAGTGGCGGAGAAGCAGGAAGAGTAAAACTTGCTAAAGAATTACAAAAGAAACCTACTGGTAAAAGTTTATTTATACTTGATGAACCAACAACAGGTCTTCATACACATGATATAAAGAAACTACTTGAAATATTAAATAGAATAGTGGATAATGGAGATACAGTTATAGTAATAGAACACAATCTTGATGTTATAAAAGTAGCTGATCACATAATTGATTTAGGGCCTGAAGGTGGTAGTGGTGGTGGTACTATTGTTACTACAGGGACACCTGAAGAAATAATTAAAGTTAAAGAATCATATACAGGACAATTTTTGAAAGGGATGTTAAAATGAAAGTAAATTTTGAATATACAAAAGAAGAATATAAAAAATATTTATTAAAAGGAAGATTAGTAAGTAATATAGTTTTATTTGTAATAGGTTTAGGAATATATTTATATTTTACTCTAAATAAAATATCTTTATTATATTTGCCTTTATTTATAGTAGGATTATTAGTAGCTATATTTTTATTAAATAAATTATATGTATTCGCACAATTAAAAGTTAACGATATGTTAAACTATAGTACATTTGGTAAATATACTTTAGAACTTACTCCTAATAAATTCTCAGTTAGAGTAAATAAAAGTAAAACAGATTATAAATATAAGGATGTAAAAAAGATAGTAGAAAAGAAAGATTGCTTTGAAATTAAATTTAAAAAAGGAAGAGATTATTTAACTTTTGAAAAGAAATTCTTTACTGAAGAAGAATATAGTAAAGCAATTAGTATGTTTAAAGAAAAAATTAATTAAAATTTTTTCTTTTTTGTTTTAAAACTGCAATTTTAATAAAACTGTAATAGTAGAAACTTCAGAAGTTAAATAACTGTCTGTAGTTTTTTTATTACTGTAAAAAAACACTTGCAATTATTAAAAAATGTGTATTTGATTAATATTTTAAAGTGTGATAGAGTGTAAAAGCAAGGAGGGATGTAAGAAATATTATAATCAAGTAAAAGAAGAATTAATAAATAACGAAATATATAAAAGAGTAAAAGATTATAGTAAAAATAGAAGTGATTTAAATATTTATTATAAAGTTGGTAAGTTATTAAGTGAAGCTGGTAAACATTATGGAGATGGAATAATAGAAGAGTATTCCATAAAACTGACAAATGAATTAAGTAAAAGTTATGGCGTTAGAAATTTATACAATATGAGATTGTTTTATAACAAATTATCTGATTTTCCAAAATTGCACACACTGTGTGCAAAATTAACTTGAAGTCATGTAAGAGAATTATTGAAATTTGACACTATATATACATTAAATTATTAAAAAATACAAAATTTCATATTTTTTTCACAAAAAAGGGTATAAAATAATTATAGTTAGGAGGAAAATATGAAAGAAAAAATAAAAACAGGAAATCTATTAACATCCAAAATATTTTTAACGATAGTTTCATTTTTTGTAGGAGCAGGACTTATGTATTGTTTTATTGTTATTGGAAATAATGGAAATGTAATAGTTAAAAAGGTAACAAGTGAAAATGTTAAAACAACTACAGTAGAGGAGATAAGTGATTTAAAGAATGCTATAAATAATGTATATGAAGCAGCTGTATATATAGAAGTAACTGGAGATAGAACATCTTCTTCAGGATCTGGATTTGTTTATAAAACTGATGATAAGTATGGGTATATTTTAACTAACCATCATGTTATAAATGGTGGTAAAAAAATTGTTGTAACATTTTCTGATGGAACTGATGCAGAAGCAAGTTTAATAAGTGGAGATGAATATTACGATATTGCAGTTTTAAAAATAGATAAAGCTAAAGTGAAAAAAATTGCTACTTTAGGTGATTCATCTAATCTTGAAATTGGAGATACTGTATTTACTGTGGGAGCGCCACTTGGTAAAGAATATATGGGTACAATAACAAAAGGTATTGTATCTGGAATAAATAGAATGTTGTCTGTAAGTAATAGTTATTTAATGGAAGTTATACAAACTGATGCTTCTATAAATAGTGGTAATAGTGGTGGACCTATTTGTAATATTAAAGGAGAAGTAATTGGTATAACATCATCTAAACTTGTAGGCGAAGGTGTAGAAGGTATGGGATTTGCTATTCCAATTAATTCTGTTAATGAAATACTTACTAATTTAGAAAGTGGAACTACTTTAGAAAGACCATATTTAGGAGTACAACTTGTAGATTTAACAAATACTTTTGCTCTACAATATTATTATAATATAAGAATAGGTAGTGATGTAGAATTTGGAGCAGTACTTTCTTTTGTAGAAGAAAAAATGCCAGCTGCTAAAGCAGGACTTAAAGTTGGAGATGTAATCATTGAAGTAGATGGAGAAAAAATAGATGATGTATCACACTTTAAATATGAACTATATAAGAAAAAATTAGGGGATAAAATAAAAGTTAAGTACTATAGAGAAAATAAAATAGGAGAAACAACAATAGAACTTACTGAAGCGATTAAAGGTGAGTAATTCACTTTTTTTCATAAAAATGATATAATTTATATATGTTTAAATAAGGAGGTTTTATGTTAGAATTAAAAAATATAACAAAGATATATAAAACAGGTACATTTACTCAAAAAGCACTCAACAAAGTTAGTATAAATTTTAGAGAAAATGAGTTTGTATCTATACTTGGACCATCTGGATCTGGTAAAACAACTTTGCTTAATATAGTTGGGGGTCTTGATAAATATGATAGTGGAGATTTAGTAATAAATGAAATTTCGACTAAGAAATATAAAGATAGAGATTGGGATACATATAGAAACCATAGAATAGGATTTATATTTCAAAGTTATAATTTAATACCACACCAATCAGTTTTATCAAATGTAGAACTTGCACTTACCCTATCTGGAGTAAGTAAAAAAGAAAGAAAGAAAAGAGCAAAAAATGCACTTAAAGAAGTAGGTCTTTCAGATCATATTCATAAAAGACCAAATCAGTTAAGCGGTGGACAGATGCAAAGGGTTGCTATTGCAAGAGCTCTTATCAATAATCCGGATATACTTTTAGCTGATGAACCAACAGGTGCTTTAGATTCAGAAACTAGTGTTCAAATAATGAATCTTTTAAAGAAAATAAGTAAAGATAAATTAGTTATAATGGTAACTCATAATCCTGATTTAGCTAAGGAATATTCTAATAGAATAATTAGTTTAAAAGACGGAGAAGTAACAAACGATACTAACCCGTATGATGGTAAAGAAAAAATAGAATCTAAACAGGGTAAAGATAAAAAAACTAGTATGAGTTTTCTAACAGCTCTTTCTTTATCACTTAATAACTTAATGACTAAAAAAGGTAGAACTTTACTTACTGCTTTTGCAGGTTCAATAGGTATAATTGGTATTGCTTTAATACTTTCTTTATCAAACGGTGTTAATAATTATATTGCTAAAATACAAGAAGATACTTTAACAAGTTATCCATTAATGATAGAAAAAAATACAGTAGATGCAGCTACTTTAATGACTTCATTTATGGGTAGTGGTAGTGGCGAAGAACACGATTTAGATGCTATATATTCTAATAATATAATGACAGATATGATTAGTACTATGTATGGTGGAATTACTACTAATAATTTAGTTGACTTTAAAAAACATATTGAAACAAATAAAGAGTTAAGGAAATATACTAATGATATTAAATATACATACAATTTAAACTTACAAATATATACTAAAGATAGTTTAAAAGTAAATCCTAGTAATATGATGAGTATGTTTAACCCAACTGCTACTAATAACCAAACTAATATGTCTAGTGGTGTTCAAATATTTAATGAATTAACTACCAATACTAAATTACTTAATAGTCAATATGAAGTAATAAAAGGTAAAATGCCTGAAAATTATGATGAAATGGTTTTAATAGTAGATGAGAATAATGAAATAGTAGATTATGTATTATATGCTATTGGAATTAAAGATCAAAAAGAAATACAAGAAACAATGATGAATATGATGCAAGGTAAAGAAATACAAAAATTTGAACAAACTAAATATTCATATGATGATATATTAAATACTAAATATAAACTTGTATTAAATAGTGATTATTATAAAAAAGAAAATGGTGTATGGACAGATAAAAGTAATGATATATTATATATAAGTGAACTTGTAAATAATGGATTAGATTTAAATATAGTAGGTATAATTAAACCGAAAGAAGGAAGTAATATATCTGTTACTAATGGTGTCGGCTATACTAAAAAATTAACTGAATATGTTATAAACCAAATAAATGATAGTGAAATAGTTAAAGAACAACAAGAAAATAAAGATATAAATATATTTACTAATAAACCATTTACAGGTTTAGAAACATTAGAAAATAATTTATCTAATATGGGAGTAGTTCAAATAGAAGATCCATATGCTATAAATATTTATCCTAAAGATTTTGAATCAAAAGATAAAATAGAAGAAATAATTAAAGAATATAATGATTCTAAAGTAGAAGAAAGAAAAGAAGAAGATAAAATAGAATATACAGATTATGTAGGAATACTTATGAGTAGTGTTACTACTATAGTAGATGTTATAGGTTATGTACTTATTGCATTTGTTTCAATATCTTTAATAGTATCTAGTATAATGATAGGTATTATTACTTATATTTCAGTACTAGAAAGAACAAAAGAAATAGGTATACTTAGAAGTATAGGTGCTAGTAAAAAAGATATATCTAGAGTATTTAATGCTGAAACTTTTATAGTAGGATTAACAAGTGGAGCAATAGGTATACTTATAACTTGTATATTAAATATTTTTATAAACATAATTATTAAAAATGTTACTGGAGTAATAGTAACTGCAGAGTTACCAATAATTGGTGCTATAACTTTGATAATCATTAGTACATTACTTACTATGATAGCAGGCTTAATACCTTCTAAAGTAGCTAGCAAAAAAGACCCAGTAATTGCTTTAAGGACAGAGTAAAAAGCACTTGAAAAAGTGCCTTTTATTTTATATAATAAACATGGTGATATGAATGAAGGTAACAATTTTAGGAACAGGTGCTTACGGTCTTGCTTTATCAAAAATACTTGTAGAAAATAAAAACGAAGTAGTAATGTGGACGACTTTTGAAAGTGAAAAAAAAGAATTATTAGAAACTAAAAAAAGTGTAAAATTAAAAGGATTTAAACTTGATGATAATGTAATTATAACAACTGATTTAGAAGAAGCAGTGAAAAATAGTAAATTAATTGTAATTGCTATACCAACTGCTTTTGTAACTGATGTTTGTAAAAGTTTAAAAAAATATATTAAATCTAATCAGCACATTTGTATAGCAAGTAAAGGTATAGAACAAGGTACTTGCTTGTTTATACATGATATGATAAAAAAACAAATAAAAACAAAATATATAGGAGCTATATCAGGACCAAGTTTTGCAGTTGATTTGGTTAAGAGTGTTCCTGTTGGATTAGCTGTTGCCTCTAAATCAAAAAGAACATTAAATATAATAAGAGAAGCATTCTCTAATGATCATTTTAAACTGTATCCTACGAATGATATAATTGGTATAGAGGTATGTGGTTCTGTTAAGAATATAATTGCAATTGCATCAGGTATGATAGATGGTATGGGTTATCCTATTTCTACTCAAGCACTTTTAATAACTCAGTCACTTCATGATATTAAAGCAATTATACATGCTTTAGGTGGATCAAAGAAAACAATATTAAGTTTTGCCGGTTTTGGAGATATTTTACTTACTTGTACTAGTGAGAAGAGTAGAAATTATACTTTTGGTAAATTAATTGGTTCTAATGCTTCTAAACAAGAAATAGAAGAATATAAAAATAATATAACGGTAGAAGGTTTATATACCTTAAAAAGTATATATAAATTAATAAACAATAGAAAAATAGAGATACCAACAATAAATATTATATATGATATTGTATTTAAAGAAGAAAAA
>JAZRAM010000080.1:0-6987 GCA_045634565.1 Bacilli bacterium | reverse complement strand
ATCATTATAACACACTAACTCATATTCTCTAGCAGTTATCCTGTCATCGGAACAATATTTTATAACATATTTATTATATTGTTTACAAATAATTATTCCTATAGTTTTATCTTGATTAAACTTTCTTAAAGTTTCATCTATATAATTCATATATACTTGGATTTGACCAATATGTTCTTTCTTAAGTTCAGTTACTTTCAATTCAATAACCACATAACAATTATATTCAATATTAAATAATAATAAATCTATATAATTATATCTATTATCTAATTTAATTTTAAACTCATTACTTACATAAGTAAATCCAAAACCTAACTCTGATAAAAACTGATCTAAATTATTTAATATTGACTGTTTTAGAGCATATTCAGTTATCTTTTCATCCAAAAAATTATTTTTTATCTTTATTGGATTAGGAACTAAGTCAATTACTTCTAATTGTCTAGATTCAATAAGTTTCTTTTTAGTGTCTTCGCTTAATCTTTCATATTCTTTATTTTTTATTTTATCTTGTAATTGTCTTTTAGATAAATTGTTTTTCTCACAAACATCAACATAATATTGTATAGCATCAACATTTTTAACTGTTAATAACTCCCTATAATGACTCCAACTCAATTTGGAACCCGCTGGGTTCCATTTTATATTTGTAAATATTTCAAAAAATTGTCGCATATATCTAAGATTTCTTTCATTATATTTTTTACCTACTTCAATCATTAATTTTTGTGAATATTGTTTAATTATATTTTTTCCATATTCTTTACCTGTTTCACTAAGTAATTTACCTATTTCAAAATATACATTAACCTTATTTCTATCTTTTGAATAATCTTTAGCCCTATCATATATTTCACATTTTATTAAAGTTTCTTTTATTTGATTATAATAATTCATATATTACTCCTTCCTATTAAATGTTCCTATATATATTATATTGCGCAAAAGTCAAATTTCCTTTTTCAAAACAAAAAAATTACCTATTTTAGGTAATTTTATTTTGGTTCAATTAAACTTAAAGAAACTTTCTTCTTATCTAATTTAATTTCTTCTACATAACAGTCTACTATATCTCCTACACTTAAAACTTCACTAGGATGTTTTATATATTTATCTGTTATTTTTGATATATGAACTAAGCCATCTTCATGTAATCCAATATCTATGAATGCTCCAAAATCTACTACATTTCTAACTGTACCTTGAAGTTTCATTCCTACCCTTAAATCACTAAGTTCAAGTACATCACTTTTAAGTAATGGTTGTGGCATTTCATCTCTAGGATCTCTACTTGGACTCTTTAAAGATTTAATAACATCTTCTAGTGTATATATATCAGTATTTAATCTTTCTTTATATTCATCAAGATTAATTTTATCTAATTTTTCTATTAATTCTTTACTTCCTACATCACTTAAATCCATATCTAAACTTTTAAGTAAATCTAGAGCAATCTTATAGCTTTCAGGATGGATTCCAGTAGAATCTAGTATATTATCTCCTTCAGTAATTCTAAGAAATCCTATTGCTTGTTCATATACTTTATCACTCAATAATTTTTCTATTTCTTTTCTATTATTAATTCTTCCTTTAGAATCTCTATATTCAATTATTTTATCAATATTTCTTTTAGTAATACCTGATACATATTTTAAAATTGAAGATGAAGCTGTATTTACATTTACTCCTACACTATTTACAGTTTTACTTACTACGAAATCTAAATTATCACTTAATTTTTTTTGACTAACATCGTGTTGATAAAGCCCTACTCCTATTCCATCAGGTGGAATTTTAACCAATTCTGATAATGGATCTTGCAATCTTCTACCAATACTAACAGCACTTCTTTTTTCTACTTCTAAATTTGGGAATTCTTCTATAGCTATTTTGGAAGCACTATAAATACTAGCTCCTGCTTCACTTACTATTACATATTTACAGTTTAAGTTATATTTTTTAATCATATTACTTATAAACTTTTCTGATTCTCTTGAAGCAGTACCATTACCAATAGCAATTATATCTACATTATATTTATTTACTAATGTTTTAACTACTATTTCTGATTGTTCTATTAACTTTTCTTGATTTCCTTTTAAGAAAGGTTTTACTACTGTACTATCTAAATACTTTCCTGTCTTATCTATTACAGCTATTTTACACCCATTTACATATCCAGGGTCAAATCCTAATACAACTCTTTCTTTCATAGGTGGTGTGAGTAATAAACTTTCTAAGTTTTTAGCAAAATTACTTATAGCGGCATCTTCACCAATTACAGTTAGATCACTTCTTATTTCTCTTTCTATAGAAGGTTCAATAAGTCTTTTATATGAATCTTCTATGGCATCTTTAACTATATCTACTACAAAAGATTTATAATTTCTTATTAGTCTTTTTTCTAAGAAACCTAACACTCTTTCTTTATCATATTCAATAGATACACTAAGTACTCCTTCATTTTCTCCCCTATTTAAAGCAAGTATTCTATGAGGTTTTATATACTTAACTTTTTCTTCATAGTCATAATACATATCGTAAGTTTTATTTTCATCTTCAGCATTCTTTTTCTTTTTACTTTTAATAATACCATAATTATAAGTATTATCTCTAATAGATTTTCTAAACTTAGCATTATCACTAATATTTTCAGCAATTATGTATTTAGCACCTTGTACTGCATCTTCGATACTTTTTACATTTTCGTTTAAATATTTTTTAGCAATATTCTCAATATTACCACTAATAGGAAACGCCATTATTTCTTTAGCAAGTCCTTCTAAACCATTCTTTATAGCTTCTGTAGCTTTAGTCTTTTTCTTTTCTTTAAAAGGTCTATATAAATCTTCTACTTCTACTAATTTAGTAGCATTCATTATTTCACTTTTTAATTCATCAGTAAGTAATCCCTTTTCATCAATTAATCTTATAACATCTTCTTTTCTTTTTAATAAATTTACTTGATAACTATATACTTCTTCTATAGCTTTAATTTTTTCTTCATCTAAAGCACCTGTTACATCTTTACGATAACGCGCAATAAAAGGTATTGTATTACCTTCTTCAAGCAGTTTTAAAGTTACTTCAACTTGTTTTTCAGTTATTTCTAAATCATTACTTATTTGTTTAATTATATCTGTATTCATATGTCCTTCTTTCTACTATTTCATTATATCATATTTTAACAAATAAAAACTAGAGATTTAACTCTAGTAATTTATTCAATTTTTTCAGTTTCGTCCAAATTTATTTCTTGTCCTGTTTCATATGCTTTTATTAAATCATATGTAATTATGCCATTAGATAAACTTATTAGACTTTCAGCATATTTATTATAATTATCTACATATTCCATATCAATTGAAGTATCTAAATCTAATTGTCTAAATGTTCCTTTAGAACTATTATAGTAAATTTTATTAGTTATCCAGTTTCCATCAGGAAATACCACTACATTTTCATCTATACTAAACATATCATTACCAAGTGCATATTTAGGTTTAACACCTAACATATTTGAAAGTGTTGGCATAATATCTATCATACCCATAACTTCTTCTACTTCTTTATTATATTTAGTATCTACTGTATCTGATGACCATATTATAAATGGAACTTCTCTATTTATTTCATATGTAAAATCATCTATAGTTCCTACAGTATCTCTTTTATCTATTAACACTGATTCATAGTATTCACTTTCATATAGTTTTTTAAATTCTGAATGTTTTAATTTACAATCATGATCTCCATATAAAACTATTATAGTATCTTCTAACAATCCTTCTTCTTCTAACATAGCAACCAATTCTCCAATTGCTTCATCTGCATAATGAACTGATTTTAAATAATTACCTATTTTAGTTCCTTCAAGCCATGGAGTAATAGTTCCATCTTCGTTTTTATAATCTACTACATAATCAAAATTTTCAATATCACTAAATGGTGTATGATTTGTAAGCATTACAAGTGTGCCATACCAATTTTCATTCTTACTATCTATGTCTTTTATTATTTCAACTGATTGTCTAAAGAATGATTTATCTGATAATCCAAGACCTATTGTTTCATCAATTTCATAGTCTTTTGTATAATAATAGAAATCATCATAACCTAAATAACTATAAGTAACATTTCTATTCCAAGCATCACCTTTATTACCATGCATTGAGAATGTATAATAATCTTTTTCTTCTTTTAACAACTTTAATATAGTTTCATAATCTCTATTAAAGTAATTCATAAATACTGTTCCACTTGAAGATGGTAAAAGTGAACTTAGTGAAGTAAACTCACTATCACTACTATTTCCTACACTCTCTTGTGAATAGAAATTAGAGAAATATATACCTTCTTTAGCAAGTTTATTTATATTAGGAGTTAATTCTTCATTGTTGAAAGCAAGATTCATAGTAAATCCTTGAATACTTTCTGCATGTATTGCGATTACATTTTTTCCTTCAAAAAGATTAGTATATTTATTTTCTTCTACTTCTTCTTTAACATCATAATATTCTCTAAATGTTTTATAGGCTTCATCATAGCCAAACATTTCATTTACAGTAGTTCTTACAGAACTTACTACATCGTTAAATTGATAAATATATATACCAAACTCCATAACAATAGAAGATCTATTCCATTGTTTATTTAATCTACTAATATCTGTTCCTGTCAACATAGAAATAAAGAAACCTAAAACTATTAAAGATACAACAGACATATTTAAGAATCTTATTTTACCTACTTCTATATCTTTTACTTTAGTATAATATCTTTTCTTTTTTAATTGCATGTGTACAAAACACAAAGCAAATATTTGCCATAAATATATAAGTTGTTTTATTTCTAATATATTCTTTATTACAGCATCAGCATACCCACCAAGTTCTCCTGCTGTTTTTAAAAGCGAAAGTGATGCGAATGATAAGTAATTACTATAATATACTGCATTTACTATGCATATAAGAGTAAAAAATATACTCCATCCCAAGAAATACTTAAATTGGTGTTTTGGTTTAAAGAAATAACCAAATGCAGTTATAATTAGCAGTACTACTAAATCTGCAAGTATTGGTTTTATAGCAAAATAATTTTCTACAGTAAAAAACCTAACTAAACAACCATTTATAAGCGAACTTACAATAAATGTAGTCATCAATATATTAGTTTTTAAATAATTCTTAAATTTTTTTATTGCTTTTTCTAATTTTTTAATCATTTTAAGCACCTTCTCAAAGAGAAATTATAACACATTATACTAATTATTTCAAATTATTATAAACATAATCATATAATTCATTATTAATATCTTCTATTTTTTTAGGACTATTCCCTATATTACATTCTATAGTTTTAAAATCATATATTTGAGCTATCTCAACATAAGCACTTTCTGCAAGTAATAAGTGTTCCTTAGATGCTTCATGTTGATCTGCTTTTTCTGCTCTATCTTTCTTTAATATACAAGATACAATGTAAGGCATGTGTAAGAAAACTTTTATATCTGCTTTTGGAAGTTCTAATAATTCAAACTCTAATTTATCTAACCAGTTATACATTTCTAGTCTTTCTTGCTTTTCTTCTATTTTACCACCCTGATGAGCTAAATTAGAATATGTATATCTATCTAGTATTACATTTATACCTTTATTTAATAATTCTTCAATTTTACCTACATTATACTTTCTATCTGCAGCATAATATAAAGAAGAAACTTTAGGATTAACATTAACTGCTCCTTCTTCAAACCACCCATCACAAATATAATCTTTACCTAAATATGGACCACCAACTATTTTACCAGTTGGAGTATCATACATAGGAAAACTCAATCTCTCACATTTTATATTTAGTTTTTCTAATCTTTCTACTAACATCTTTGTTTGAGTTTCTTTACCACTACAATCTGTACCTTCTATTACTATTAATTTACCCTTCATATTATCACCATTTTAATTATATAAAAAGTAAAAGAAAAAAACAAGTATTCTTGTCTTTTATTCATAAATTGGAAGTTGTATTGTTACTTTAGTTCCTTTACCATATTCAGAAGAATATTCTATTTTTCCACTATGTGCTTCTACTATTTCATATATTAAAGAAACTCCTAAACCAGAACCCCTTTTCTTAGTAGTATAAAATGGCTTTTTTATGTTAGTTAATACTTCCCTATCCATTCCTACTCCATTATCTTCTACTGTTAAATAATATTTTTTATCTTTTATTTTCGTTGTTATATTTATTTTACCCTTATGTTCATCAGGTATTGCTTCTATACTATTTTTAATTATATTTATTAATACTTGACTAAGTCTATTATAATCCCCATTTATAAATATTTCATCATCTATTATATTTAAATTTAAGTTAATATTATTATCTTTTAATAAAGGTTCTAGTTTATGAATTGTATCTTCAATAAGCATATTAAAATCCATTATATCTAAATCTAAATTACTTTTATTTATAAGTAAAAAATCTTGTAATAAAGATAATAATCTTTCTATCTCTGATTTAATTATCGGAACATATCTTTCTACTTGATCAGTATCTTTTACATTTATCATATCTAAATAACCTTTACAAACAGCTATAGGATTTTTTATTTCATGAGTTATTTTAAATAAAGATAATCTTATTTGTTTTTCTTGTTGTAATTCTTTATATGTTAAATGTGTTTCAAGTATTTTTTTACCTGTTTCATACATGAAACTAATTAAATTAACTATAAAGAAATAACACACAATTATATACATTATTACATCTAAATTAAAGAACTCATTATTATATTTATATACCCAAATAAAATATACTATACTACTAATAATTATACTTAAATTAACAAATAGTAAATTATTAAGTTTTATTTTTTTTCTTATTAAATATAGAAGAGATATTAAAATATATATAGTAAAAAGTATAAATGTATAATTAAAAAAATTACTATATATAAATATTATTAAAATTGAAAGAATGTTA
>JAZRAM010000079.1:0-26624 GCA_045634565.1 Bacilli bacterium | reverse complement strand
CTTTTCTTTATTTTATAGGAATACAAAGAATAGGTAATGCTATATTTCATATATATTCTATTTTAAGTATTTTATTTGGATTCTTTCTTTATGATATCATAATAAAGATAATTGCAAATAACAATAAAAAATGATATACTTTATATGGTGATAATATGCCTAGAAGAAGAATATCAAGGGCTTCTAAAAGAAGACTTACAATTTTTGGGACAATTAGTTTAGTAGTCATTGTATATTTTAGCTTTAATTTAATATATAATGCATATACAATTTATGATTTATCTATGGAAAAAAAGAGAATGGAAAAATTATATGTGGATTTACAAGAAGAAGCAGAATCACTTAAAATAGAAATAGAAAAATTAAATGATGATAGTTATTTAGCTAATTATGCTAGAGAACACTTTTTATATTCTAAAGATGGAGAATATATACTTCAAATATATGATATAGAAAAAATAGAAGATGATATAACTTTTGAAATAAACAAAACTTATATAATAATTGGTTTAAGTTTATTAATGTTCTTTATATTTGTATATATTTTAGCTAAAGGGGCAAGAAAAAAAGTTTATTAAAAGGAACTATAATTTTATAGCTCCTTTTTCAATATCTACATTATTTCCATCAAAGTAATCTTTTGCTTTATATCCTTTTAAGATGGCAATAAAGTTTGATGGACAAGATTTAACTAATTTATTATAATCGGTTATTATGTCGTTATAATATTTTCTAAGTCCTACTATTTCTGATTCTGATTCCATTAAATTTATATCTATTTTCATAAATTCTTCATTAGTATGTAATTCTGGATGTTTTTCTTTAATAACATGGAATTCATTAATAGCGATATATAAGTTTCTATCTAATTCAAAGTTAGTAAGTTTTTTAGATCTAAGTTTAACAATTATATCCAAAACTTCTTCTTCAGATTCAATGTTAGCTTTGATGATACCAATTGACTTATTAAGTAAATCAAATCTTTTCCTTAATACAGAGTCAATGTTTTCATCTGCTTCATTTATTCTAATTATATAATCTTGGAAATGATTATAAGTAGCTACTAATAGTATTAGAATTAATCCAATAACAATAACTACTGATAATGTTACGATTGCTACAGTCATTTATACCACCTTATGAACATTATAACAAATCCCTAAAAATCAATCAATAGTTTTTAACCTTTTTGTGGATAAAATTGTGGAACGGTATTTATTTCTTCATCAAACTTTATAAAATTAACATAAATCATTAAAAGTAAATACCAATTACCTGTATTTGGATCGCTTAAAATTATATGATCTCTACCTGACTCTTCGATAATTCCAGTAAATATTCTATCTTTCCATTCGCCTGCATCAGCAAAAGATTGGTATACAGAAACTCTTTTCCCTTTGTTTACTCTTAATATATTTTCTATATAAGATTGTTCATCTGGTATGTATTCATTCATAGTTGTATTAGCCAAACTTTGGTTTGGAGTAGCTATATTACCTGAATATATAGGTGTTCCTTGGAAATTTGGGTTAGTATTTAAATAATTATTATTCATAAAATCATCCTTTCTTTAAAATATATTTAAAAAAATGAAAAAATATGATACAATAATATTGGTGATGCTATGAAAGTTAGTATTGGAGTATCAAATAGACATGTTCATTTAACAAAAGAACATTTGGAAGTGTTATTTGGTGTAGGTTATGAACTAGAGAAAAAAAGTGATTTAACCCAACCAGGTATGTTTGCTTCTAATGCTTTAGTTACTATAAGAACTGAGAAAAGTGAAATAGAAAATGTAAGAATAGTTGGGCCTATTAGAACTTACACGCAAGTAGAAATAAGTAAAACAGATGCTTATAAATTAGGAATAAATCCACCAGTAAGAGAATCAGGAGATATTAGTGATAGTAGTCAAATAACAATTATAGGTCCGGTTGGCACATTGAATCTAGAAGAGGGTTGTATAATTCCAACTAGACATATACACATATTACCAAGTCAATTGAAAATGTATGGATTTAATGAGAATGATAAAGTAAATGTAAGAATAGATGGAGAAAAAGGAGGAATCCTTAGTAATGTCAGTTTAAAAGTTAGTGAAGAATCATTTTTTGAATTACACATAGATACAGATGATGCTAATGCACATTTAATAAAAAATGGAGATATAGGAGAGATTATATGAAGAAAATAAGGTTATTATTATTTATATTATTAATTTGTTTAATGTCTTTAGATGGTGCTCATGCTATAACAGAGATGAAATGTGAATATTCTTTGCATGGAAAGTACAGTGATGGTGGTACTGTATATCCGTATCTTATAAAGAATAAAATATATGATGAAAATGCTCCAGATATCAATGGCAGTGATAAAATGGAAATTGTGTATACGGTAGTTGGTGACAGTTTTAGCATAAAAGAAATTATATATAAATATAATAGGGAATCAGATACTTGGAAATCTTTTGATTTGTTTCAAGAAGATTGGAAAGTTATAACTGATATTTATGAGGGAGATTATTTTTATAAAAAACTTTATGATGAATATAAAGCAATGGGCATTGCTGATAATGAAATAGAGTTGAAAAAACTGGTTAATGAAGAAGTAGAATTTCTTGCCTCTCGTTATGAAAAATGGAATTTGAATGAAGATTCAGAAGAATGTCCAAATATAGATTTTTCGTTTTATCTTAATTTAGAAACGACAGGAATAAAAAATGATCAAACTGGTAAGATATTTAAATTAAATGAAAAAGAAAAAGCAGGAAGTGTATATTCATATGTAACAGAATTAACATATAAATATGGTAAAATTTTATTTGTAAATCCTGGATCAAAAGATTCCGATTCAACTTTTCGACCACTTACAACGTCGACATCAATAGAAAAAGTAGAAAGTAGTAGTTGTTTTGTTTATAATGATGAAGCAAGTTGTAAAAATTCAATGAAAACTGGGAAGGTAGCTTGTGTTTGGAATAAAAATGTAAATGCAGCAGGTGGTCAAGGTGGTTATTGTAATGTAGATAATTTATTATATGTAGGATGTGGAGGAGCAAGTGATATACCTCAGCAAATTCCTGCATTAATAAGTTTAGCTGTTAATTTATTGAAAATTGCAACTCCAATAATTTTAATATTTGTTAGTATAATTACCCTTTTAAAAGCAATGTCTGCTCAAAAAGAAGATGAAATAAAGAAAGCGACAAGTTCTCTTATAAAGAAAATAATTGCAGCTGTCCTAGTATTCTTTGTTATTGCTATAGTACAATTTATTGTTTCGGTTGTAGCTAAAGATGAAGCTGAATATACTGGATTTGAAAATTGTTTAAATTGTTTCTTAAATAACAAATGCGAAACTAATACATATTATAAAACTGTTGTCGGTGGGGAAGATATGTGTACATTTTTAGCGAGTGGTGAAAGAGATACTTGTGAAGATTTATTTAATGCAGATAAATAGTTTGACAAAAAAATATATATGTGATAATATTAAGGCGTCTTTAAAAAGACGGCTTTTTTTATATAGTGTGGTGATAATATGTTGAAAATATTAACTATTCCATTAAGCTTAAATGAAATAGAAAAAACTATGGATTTAGTAGATGGATTTATAATAGGGATAAAAAATATGTGTGTAAATACTAATCTTTGTATTGATATAGAAGAAATAGATTTATTAAATAAGTTTAAAGATAAAGATATTTTCATAAGTTTAAATAAAAATATGCACAATAAAGATTTAGAAGAACTTAAAGAAATATTAATTAAGTTAAATAATTATAATATTAAAGGTGTATTATATTATGATGTAGGAGTGTTAAATATATATAATAAATTAGATTTAGATTATGATTTAGTATGGTCTCAAGAACACCTAACAACAAACTATAATACAATTAACTATTGGAATAGTAATGGTGCTGAGTATGCATATATATCAAGTGATATAACTGAGGAAGAAATTATAAAAATAACAGAAAATAGTAAAAGTAAATTGATGGTTACATTATTTGGTTATTTACCTATGTTTGTATCAAAAAGACATATTGTTAAAAATTATTTAGAGTATTTTAAACTGAATGATGAATCTAATGTAAACTATATAGAAAAAGAAGATAAAATATATCCAATAATAGATAATTCTATTGGAACACAAGTATACTCAAATAATATATTAAATGGAATAAAAAGTAGTTTAAATATAAATGTAGACTATATAGTACTTAATAGTTTTCAAGTAGAATTAGATAAGTTTATAAGCGTTATTGAAATGTTTAAGAGTGTTAATAAAGATAATGTAGAAGAATATAATGATAAAATAAATGATATGTTTACTAATATCGATAATGGATTTTTAAATACTAAAACTATATATAGGGTGAAGAAAAATGATAAAAAAGCCTGAGTTATTAGCTCCCGCAGGAGATTTAGAAAGATTAAAAATTGCTTTAAAATATGGAGCAGATGCAGTATATATAGGTGGACCTTTATTAAACTTAAGAGCTAATGCAATCAACTTTACATTTGATGAGATTAAAGAAGGTGTAGAGTTTGCGCATTCTCTAAATAAAAAGGTATATGTTACTGTAAATATAGTTCTTCATAATGAAGAATTAGAAGAGTTAGAAGAGTATTTAAAAAATCTAGAAGAGTGCAAAGTAGATGCTATTATAGTAAGTGATCCAATAGTAGTAAAGGAAGCACTAGAAAAAACTAATTTAGAAGTACACCTATCAACACAAGCTAGTACTCTTAATAAAGAAGCTTGTGAGTTTTGGAAAAATCAAGGTGTGTCTAGAATAGTTTTGGGTCGTGAATGTACTAAAGAAGAAATAAAAGAAATAATAGATAATGTAGATATAGAAATAGAAACATTTATCCATGGAGCAATGTGTGCTGGATATAGTGGTAGATGTGTTATGTCTAATTTCTTAACTAATAGAGATGCAAATCGTGGTGGATGTAGTCAAATATGTAGATGGGATTTTGATTTATTAAACGAGGCCAAAGAACAAATAAAAGGAGATATGCCATTCACATTCTGTTCTAAAGATTTATCTATGTTAAAATATATACCTGATATGATAGATATGAGAATAACCTCATTTAAAATAGAAGGTAGAATGAGGAGTGTATATTATATTGCTACAGTAATATCAATATATAGAAAAGTTATTGATGAGTATTGTGACAAAAGAGAAGAATATACATATAATAATTTAAATGAATTAATACTTAGAAGATGTGCGAATAGAGATTCGGTGCCACAATTCTTTAATGGTGTATATGATTCAAATTGTAGTTATTATAATGGTAGGGTAGAAATATCTAATCAAGATTTCTTAGGGATAGTACTTGATTACGATAAAGAGAGTAAGATTGCTACAATAGAACAAAGAAATTATTTTAAAACTGGAGATGTTGTAGAAATATTTGGTCCTGATCATAATATAATTACATATAAGTTAGATAAAATAATTGACGAGGATGGTAACGAAATAGATGTAGTTAGACACCCAAAACAAATAATTAAAATTAAAATAGAAGATGCTCTTAATGTAGATGATATGATAAGAGTTAAACTAGTTTAGAAAATAGTTGACAAAATAATAAATATGTAGTATTATTTTGTAGGTTTACGAAAAAGAATGAGGTGAACAAAATGTCAAAGGAAAAAGAATTATATTTAACACAAGAAGGATTGGATGAGTTAAGAAAGGAATTGGATGAGTTAATACAAGTTAAACGTCCAGAAGTTATAAATGCTTTAAAAGATGCTAGAGCGCAAGGCGATTTAAGTGAAAATGCTGAATATGATGCAGCTAGAACTGAACAAGCTATTGTTGAATCTAGAATTAAAGAATTAGAAGTTATGCTTGAAAGAGCAGTTATTATCACTAAAGTTGATACTGATGTAGTATCTATTGGTACTAAAGTTACTTTAGAATATGTAGAAGAAGAAGAAGAAGAAGAATATTCTATAGTAGGTAGTAGTGAAGCAGATCCTTTCACAAATAAAATATCTAATGAATCTCCAATCGCAAAAGCTATTATGGGTTTAAAAGTAGGAAGTGTTGTTTCTGTTGAAAGTCCAAATGGTAAATATGATGTTAAAATATTAGCTATAAATTAAGTTGCTTTGCAACTTTTTTTCTTTACTCAGAAGTATTAGAGTGTTATAATTTAAATAGAATAGTGGTGGTGATTATATGTTTAGAAAGGCAATTTTATTAATACATGGATTTGCAGGTGGTACATATGACGAAGAACAACTTGCAAACTATCTAGAACTTAATAGGGATTTTGATGTATTCCAATTTACTCTACCAGGACATGAAAGAAATTTAAGTAAAGTTGAATATCATGAGTGGATTAGTGCTAGTGAAAAACAAGTAGAGTGGTTAATAAAAAATGGATATAGTAAAATTTATTTAATTGGTCATAGTATGGGTGGCGTTATATCTACATATCTTGCTTGTAGATACAAACAAGTAAAGAAATTAGTTTTAGCAGCTCCAGCATTCCATTATCTAAATGTTATAAAAGATGAGTTAAATGTAGGTGAATCACTTAAAATAGCCCCTAAGATAATAAAAGACTATGGTAGTGATGAGGTAATTGCTAGAATATTAAAACTTAATGTTTCTGTTTTAAAAGAGTTTATGGATTTAGTAAAGGAATATTACGACTATCCAAAAGAGTTAACTTGTAAACTTTTGATTTTACAAGGAAAAAGTGATAATCTAGTCCCTGTTTCATCAAGTGAATATGTTTATGAAAGTGCAAAATCTAAAGATAAAAAATTAGTTCTTTTAGATGATGTAACACATGATATATTTAGAACAGAAAAGAAAGATGAAATATTTAAAATAGTAGAAAGATTTTTAAAATATTAGGTGATATTATGACAGAAGAAGAAGCAAGAAAAGCACTATTTGATATACGTTTAGAATATATGATGCATACTCCTAAAGAAAAAGAAGCGTTATATGAAGAATATGAAAAGAAACTTAATATTATAAGAAAAGAACTTGCTAAAGCTATAAGAGAACGAAAAGAAAAAGAATTAAAGATAAAATAATCATTTTGATTATTTTATTTTTGTGTTATAATAGGTACGTCGTGGAGATGATTTTATGAAAACTGATGATTTTGATTTTTATTTACCAGAAAAATTAATCGCACAAACGCCTTTAGAAAAAAGGGATTCATCTAGATTACTTGTGCTTGATAAAGAAACAGGTGAAATAAAACATGAATCTTTCTCAAATATAATAGAATATTTAAATGAAGGAGATATCCTTGTTTTAAATGACACAAAAGTAATGCCTGCTCGTATTTTAGGTACAAAGGAAGATACTGGAGCAGTTATAGAACTTTTAATGCTTAAAGAAACAGAAAAAGATACTTGGGAAGTATTAAGTAAACCAGCAAAAAGAATTAAAATAGGTACTGTAGTTAAGTTTTCTGACAAGTTAAAAGCACAATGTGTAGGCCTTGGTGAAGAAGGTATTAGAATATTTAAATTTATCTATGATGGAATATTCTATGAAATATTAGATGAACTAGGAGAAATGCCTTTACCACCTTACATCCATGAAAAACTTAAAGATAAAGATAGATATCAAACAGTGTATGCTAAAAACATAGGAAGTGCAGCTGCTCCAACTGCAGGTCTTCACTTTACAAAAGAACTTATGGATAAAATAAAAGATAAAGGTATAAAAATAGAGTATATAACACTTCATGTAGGCCTTGGTACTTTTAGACCTGTAAGTGTAGAAGATGTAACTAATCATAAAATGCATAGTGAGTTTTATCAAATGAGTAGTAAAACTGCTAAAACATTAAATGAAGCTAAAAAAAATAATAATAGAATAATAAGTGTGGGAACAACTTCTACAAGAACTTTAGAAACTATTATGAACTTATATGGAGAGTTTAAAGAATGTAGTGGATGGACTGATATATTTATATATCCAGGATATAAATTTAAAGCTATAACTTCTTTAATAACTAACTTCCATCTGCCAAAAAGTACTTTAATTATGCTAGTAAGTGCTTTAGCTGGTAAAGAAAATATAATGAATGCTTATAATGAAGCAGTACAATGTGAATATAGATTTTTCTCTTTTGGAGATAGTATGTTTATAAAATAGGAGAAAATATGAATGAAGAAGATTTTATAAATAAAAAATTATTAAAAAAAGGAACAACATCTAAATGTTTTTTACTTCAAAATGGTAATGTATTTAAACAATTTAATACGCATTTAAGTATAAGTGATGTAGAAAGATTTAAATATTTTTTAAATTTTGAAAATGAAAGTATTTTATTTCCTTTTGATTTTATTTATGATGATAAAAAATTCTATGGATATGTTACTAAAAGAGCTATTGGAGATACTTTAAGCGAATCTTTTTCAAGTAGTAATTTGGAAAAATTATCGACTAATTCTATTAAAGTTGAAAAAAATATAGAGCTTGTATCAGAAGGTAAGATTGTAATGCACGATCTCCATTCAGATAATGTTATATATGATGGTAATTTAGTACAAGTAATAGATCCAGATGAATATGGAATAAGAGACGGTTATACAGTAGAAGAAATAAAAGAAATTAACTTTAAATATTATAGAATACTCATTTCTAATCTATTTATTAGAAATATGGTTTTAAATAAAGATACACAGTATATTATTGATAAAATAAATTTACACAAATATACAGGATATAGAGCTAGTCAAATTATAATAAATATAAAAGATGAAATGGAAAAATATACAAAAGAACAAATAGATACAGTAGATGATTTTAATAGAATTATAAAAAGGTAGTGAATAATATGACAAGAGTTATATGTATAGTAGGACCTACAGGTGTAGGTAAAACAAAACTTAGTATAGAACTTGCTAAAAGATTAAATGGTGAGATTATAAATGCTGATAGTACTCAAGTGTATAAAGGTATGGATATTGCTACTGCAAAAGTAAAGGAAGAAGAAAAAGAAGGTATAGTTCATCATCTTTTTGATATTAAAGACATAGAAGAAAGTTATACAGTTTTTGATTATCAAAAAGATTGTAGATTAAAAATAAAAGAAATAGAAGAAAAAGGTAAAAATCCTATATTAGTAGGTGGTACAGGTCTTTATATAAAAGCTGCGTTATATGATTATAAGTTTGAAAAAGAAAATTCATTAAACGAATATAGTGAATATACAGATGAAGAACTATATAATAAATTACTAAATATAGATCCTAATACCGAAATACATATGAATAATAGAAAAAGAGTAGTAAGGGCACTAAATTACTATGATAATACTAATACAACTTTAAGTAGTAAAGAAAAAACAGATAAACTATTATACGATGTTATCTTTATTGGACTAACTACCGATAGAGAAGCACTTTATGAAAGAATCAATAAAAGAGTAGATATAATGCTGGAAAATGGATTATTAGAAGAAGCAAAGAAAATATATTATACTAATATAAGAAGTAAAGCAGTATTAACTCCTATAGGGTATAAAGAACTATTTGAATATTTTGAAAATAAATGTACTTTAGAAGAGTCTATAGAACTAATAAAGCAAAGAAGTAGAAAGTATGCTAAAAGACAATATACTTGTAATAATCATCAAATACCTGTTAATTGGTTTAATGTAGAGTTTAATAACTTTGATAATACAGTTAAAGAAGTAATAGATTTTATAAATAAGTAAAAAATAATTTACTTATTTTTTTAATAGTGCTATAATTTAGTAGGAAAATAGGAGGTATATTATGAGATGTGTTGGTACTGTTGTTAGGGGTATTAGAACTCCAATAATTAAAGAAAATGATGATTTAGCTAATATAGTAGTTGATTCACTTATTAAAGCTAAGGAAAATGAAGGGTTTGAGTTTAGAGATAGAGATATAGTTGCTATCACTGAAGCTGTAGTAGGAATAAGCGAAGGTAATTATGTAACTGTTGATGATATTGCTTTAGATTTAAGAAATAAGTTTCCATCTAAAAATATTGGTGTAGTATTTCCAATATTAAGTAGAAATAGATTTTCTATGATTTTAAAAGGAATTGCTCGTAGTATGGATAAAATAACTATGTTACTTAGTTTTCCATCAGATGAAGTAGGTAATGGAATATTAGATGAAGACATACTAGATAAAAGCAAATTTAATTTAAGTAGTGTTATTAGTGAAGATGATTATAAAGAAACTTTTAGTAGTTTTATTCATCCATTTACTGGCATAAACATGGTAGATTTTTATAGAGATTTGATAGAAAGTGAAAACTGTGAAGTAGAGTTTGTATTTGCTAATGATCCTAAAGTAATATTAAACTATACTAAAGATGTGCTTACTTGTGATATTCATACGAGATTACGTACTAAAAAAATGTTACAAGAAAGTGGTGCTGAAACTATTTATGGACTATATGAAATAATGAATGAATCTATAAATGGTAGTGGATTTAATCCTAGTTATGGACTTTTAGGATCTAATAAATCAACTGAAGAAAGATTAAAATTATTTCCTAAAACAGGTGATAAATTAGTTGTTGATATTCAAAACAAATTAAAAGAATTAACAGGTAAAACTATAGAAGTAATGGTATATGGGGATGGAGCTTTTAAAGATCCTGTTGGACATATTTGGGAACTTGCTGATCCAGTAGTTTCACCTGCTCACACAGAAGGGTTAAATGGTACTCCTAATGAATTAAAATTAAAATACATCTCAGATAATAAGTTTGCTGATTTAAAAGGTGATGAATTAAAAGAAGCAATAAAAGAAGAAATAAAACAAAAAGAAAGTAACTTAGTAGGTAATATGTTATCTCAAGGAACTACTCCTAGAAGGCTTACAGATTTAATTGGTTCATTATGTGACCTTACTAGTGGTAGTGGTGATAAAGGAACTCCTGTAGTATTTATACAAGGTTATTTTGATAATTTATCAAATGATTAGATAAACATTTAGTTTATCTTTTTTTATGATATAATATTTATGGTGATTAAATGTTAAAAGTAGTTGGAACAATATTTATTAAAGACAATAAATTACTTTTAGATAAACCTAGAAGAAGACCAACATATCAAATGATAGGTGGGAAAGTAGAAGAAAGAGAAACAGTACTTGAAGCTGCTATAAGAGAATGTCATGAGGAATTAGGTAATAAAGCAATATTTGACGAAAATAAGTTTGAACTAGTTATGGATTTTATTGAAACTGCTACTAGTGATCCTAATTTAAAAATTCATTTTCACCTTTTCAACTATACAGGAAAGTTAAAAGGAGAACTTACAACTTCAGAAGAAATAGAAGATTTTGTTTGGTATGATACAACTATGAAAGATATACCATTATCACATGTCCTAAATAATAAAGTGACCCCTTATTGTTTAAATAAAAAGTTAATTAAATAAATTCTCTTTTATAACATAAGTTTATAAAGAAGGCGAGAATATTTATGGATAAAAATAATATGAGCAAAGTTGAAATGATAAATGCTTTGCTTATAATTATAAAAAAACAAAATAAATTATTTAATGAGATAGATTATGAACGTATAATAGACGAAGATATAAAAAAACTTTATCGTATTTTTAATCAATTAGATAGTAAAGTAAATCAAATATTTGACTTATATAAGGATTGCCCATTTTATAAAAAAATTAAAGAAAGTGCTATAATAAATACACTAATACCTAATTTTGTGCTAGAGTGGCAAGAAATAAATCCCTATACCACTTTATCTATAGAAGAGAAAGAATATACAAAAGAAGAATTATTAGAAATAATTACTAAAAGAATAAAATTTATTCAAGGTTGTGGATTTGATAAGGAAGTGTCTAAAAATCATATAGATCAAATATTAGATGCATATAATGAACTTATAAAAAAAAACAATAAGAAAAGATAAAAGTCTACCAATTGGTAGTTTTTTTATGGTAAAATATTATTGGTGATACAGTGAAAGATTTTGTAAAAGGAGTATTTAGACAATCTATATTTAGAAGTGAAAAGGGCTATATAATAGGTCTTTTAAAGGTGTCTGAAACTAATATTATAGAAATGCAAGAATATATAAATAAAACTATAACTTTTACAGGATATTTTGCTGATTTGCGTGAATTTGAAAAATACATAATGTATGGTGAAATAGCTAATCATCCTAAATATGGATTTCAGTTTAATGTAAGTGATTCAGAAAGAATAAAACCTGATGATAAAGATGGAATAGTAGAATTTTTATCTAGTGATTTATTTAAAGGTATTGGAGAAAAAATGGCTATTAGAATAGTAGATACATTAGGTGAAGAAGCACTCGACCTAATACTTAAAGATAAAACTTGTTTATATCAAGTTCCAAAACTATCAGAACAAAAAATAAATATAATACATGATACATTAGTTAAATATGAAGAATCTCATGAAACAATAGTAAAATTAACTGAACTTGGCTTTTCTATGAGAGATTCTTTAAGTATTTATAATATGTATAAAAGTAATACAATAAGAATAATTGAGAATGATATATATAGAATAATAGATGATGTAGAAGAAATTAATTTTCTTAAAGTAGATGAGATAGCTACAACCTTAAACGAAGATAAACTTAATTTAAGTAGAATTAAAGCTTGTATAGTTTATGCAATTAAAGAATTAAGCTTTAAAAAAGGAGATACTTATCTATCTTATGGCGAAATATATGAAGGTATTAGTTATTATTTAAAAACTGATATAGATAGTACTTTATTTGATGAAGCAATAAGTGAATTAGATGGTGAATTAAAAATAAAAATAGAGGATGATAAGTATTATCTTTTTGAAGATTATGATGCTGAAGAATATATTGCTAATAAAATAAATTATTTAATAAATAAAGAAGTAACAACTTATAAAAATATTGATATGCGTATTAAAGAATTAGAAGATAAGTATGGAATCGAGTATAGTGATAAACAAAAAGAAGCTATTATAAAAGCTTTAGAAAATAACATACTAATAATAACAGGTGGACCTGGAACAGGTAAAACAACAATAATAAAAGCTATAGTAGAACTTTATAAAACTTTAAATAAGTTTAATGATAAAGATTTAATAAGTAATATAGCTCTACTAGCTCCTACAGGAAGAGCTAGTAAAAGAATGAGTGAATCTACACTAATTCCTGCTTCAACTATTCATAGATTTTTAAAATGGAATAAGGAAACGGATGAGTTTATGATAAATGAGTATAATCCTGATTATTCTAATTTAGTAATAGTAGATGAAGTTAGTATGATAGATAATAGACTTATGAATAGTTTACTTAGAGGACTTACAAATAATATAAAATTAGTACTTGTTGGAGATTATAACCAATTACCTAGTGTAGGTAGTGGAAATGTTTTAAAAGATTTAATAGATAGTGATATTGTTGATACAGTAGAGCTAGATTTACTTTATAGACAAGATGAATATAGTTATATACCAGTACTTGCTAATGAAATAAAAAATGAAACATTAGAAGAAGATTTCTTAGTTGATAGAGATGATTATAAGTTTTTAGAATGTCATAGTGATGTTATTATTCCTAGTTTAATAAATATCGTTAAAAAAGTAATAAGTAAAGGATATGATTATAAAAGAGTACAATTAATGGCTCCTATGTATGCAGGAGTGAATGGAATAGATAATATCAATAAAGTACTTCAAGATGTTTTTAATCCAATAGAATTAAACAAAAAAGAACTAAAATATGGAGATGTAATATATAGAGAAAATGATAAAATATTACAACTAGTAAATGATCCTGATAACAATGTTTTTAATGGTGATATAGGTATTATTAAAAATATTGAATTCAAAGGTAAAAGTGGTAAACCAGAAATGACAATTGATTATGACTCAAATATAGTTACATACACTTCAAAAGATTTTAATAAATTCAAACATGGCTTTATTATAAGTATACATAAATCACAAGGTAGTGAATTTGAACTAGTTATTATGCCTGTAAGTAGTTCATATAAAAGAATGCTTTATAAAAAACTTATTTATACAGCTGTAACACGTGCTAAAAAAAGATTAATTATAATAGGTGAACCTATGTCATTTATGTATGGAATAAGAAATAATAATGAATTAAAAAGAAAAACAGGACTTTTAGAAAAAATATTAAATAATTTGAATAAAAAGTAAAAAAACACTAAAAATATAAATGTATATATTAATTTATATACGACTTCATATTTCTAGTGAGGTGATAGAATGAAAGTTTTAAGGTCAATGGCACTTATTGCTATGGGTGCTGGTGCAGTACTTGCTTATCAGAAATATAGTGAGCCAGTAATGCAAAAATTAGAAGATTTAGCCGAAGATACGATGCAAAAGGCTACTAAAAAACTAGAAGATATGATGTAAAAACAAGGCAAAGCCTTGTTTTAATTTAACAACAATAATAATATTTGTAAACTCATCATTATACCATTATGTACAAAATGTAGTGACATAGGAATGCATATGTTTTTTGATTTAGAATAGATATAAGCAAATATAAATCCAGGAATACTATATGGAATTATAAACAATAAATCTATTGGATTACTGAGTGTTCCTAAAACATGCATGCCACCAAAGAATAATCCTGAGAAAATTATAAATAAAATATTAGTGTGTTTAAATATTTTTCTAAATGATAATCTAAATACTAGTTCTTCTAGTATAGGTGCGATAAATACTGTAAGTATAAATGTGTAGATAGGTGCTTTTTTTAATGTATCAACTATCGCTTGTTGATTTTCTGAAGTTATAGTTGTTGTAAACATAGTTATAATCGCATTACTTAAAATCATGAGACCTAACATTATAAACCAGTATTTAATATATTTTTTAAAATATTTAATATTATTTTTTAAGAAATCTTTAAAATTAGGTATAAAATCTTTTCTATAAATATATACTATTATGAGTGTAAGAGAAGCTTCATAAAGTATTAAATATACTTGTCTAGCTGTAAGATTTAAATTATCGTAATTAACTCCAAAGAGTTCTATAAAGTCATAAGGCAAACTAGAAGCTATTAAGTATAAAAACAATACTCCAAAGCCAATAAACATATCTCTTAAATCATAATTTTTCTTTTTTTCCATAGTAACCTCCACATAATATATATATATTATATCAAAAATTTAGAAAAAGATTAAAAAAAGTTTGAAAAATTATAAAAGTGTGGTATAATTTATTTGTCGAAGCAATAAAAAGAGCAAGAGTGGGAATTTTCCCACTCTTTAACTTAGTAAGGAGGTAACTAATGGATATTGCAAGTAAAGTTAAAACTTTAATAGAAAAAGCTGTTAAGGAAAAAGGTTATATAATAGACGAAGTATTATATGTTAAAGAAGATGGTAACTATTTTTTAAGAGTAGTTATTGATAAGAATGGAGTTATCGATGTAGAGGATTGTGTTACTGCAACAAGAATAATTGATCCTATGCTAGATACTGTAGATTATATAACAGATAGTTATATATTAGATGTTTGTTCAAAAGAGAAAGGTTGTGAAGAAGATGAATAGTAAAGAGTTCGCTAAGGCGTTAGATTTATTAGAAGAACGTGGAATGGATAAAGAATATATCTATGAAGCTATGGTACTTGCTTTAACAAGTGCTTATAAAAAGAATACAGGACTTTCTAATGTTCGTGTAGAATTAGATAAAGATAAAAACCAATTTAAATTATTTTCATTTAAAACAGTAGTACTAGATAAAAACCATAAAGAATCACTTGACGAAGACAATATTCCTATGGCGGATGAAGAAGTGTTAACTGAAGAAGATTTAGAAAATGAAGAATTAGAAGATTTACCAGAAGAATTCAGATATAGACCATTTGTATTTAATGATAAAATACATATTACTTTAGAAGATGCTAGAAAATTAGATCCAGAAATAAATGTTGGGGAAACTATAGAAGAAGAAGTAGATGCATCTAAATTTGGTAGGGTTGCTGCTGCTACAGCTAAACAAGTTATAATTCAAAAAGTTAGAGAAGCTGAAAGAAATAATATAGCAGAAGAATTTGGAGAAAAACAAGATGAAATGATGTCTGGATTAGTTGAAATGGAAGATGAAAATAACTACTATATCAACTTAGGAAAGACTCAAGGATTACTTCCTAAAACAGAAATTATTCCTGGTGAAGAAATTAAAATGGGATCTAATATTAAAGTATATATTAGTAAAGTTGATATTAACTCTAAGGGTGCTTTAATTCTTTTATCAAGAAAACATTATGGCTTTATTAAAAGATTATTTGAACTTGAAATACCTGAAATTAGTGATGGTACAGTTCTTGTTTATAGTGTAGCAAGAGAAGCTGGTAATAGAACTAAAATTGCTGTTTACTCAGAAGTTAGTAATGTAGATCCAATTGGTGCTTGTATTGGTGAAAGAGGTACTAGAATTGCTAATATCTTAAAAGAATTAGGTAACGAAAAAATAGATATAGTTAAATATTCTAATGATCCTGTTGAGTTTATACAAAATGCACTTAGTCCTGCTAAAGATTTAAGAGTATTTGTTCTAGATGAAAAAACTAAAGAAACTATGGTAGTAGTAAATAATGAAAACTTAAGTTTAGCTATCGGTAAAAAAGGTATCAATGTTAAACTTGCTAGTCGTTTAACTCATTATAATTTAGAAATTAAAACAATAGAACAAGTTCGTGAAGCTGGTATCAATATTTTAGAGTAGGTGTAGTATGAAGAAAATACCTATGAGATCATGTGTTGTTACAGGACAAAAATTACCTAAAAAAGAATTAATTAGAGTAGTTAGAACTCCTGAAGGAAATGTAGTAGTAGATGAAACTGGTAAAGCAAATGGTAGAGGGGCTTATCTTAAAAAATCTATTGAAACATTTGATAAAGCTATGAAGTCTAAAATATTAAATAAAAAATTAGAAGTAGAAGTACCAGATTCTATATTTGAAGAATTAAAAGAATTAGTAGGTGAGTAGTATGAAAAGACAAGATTATTTATCTTGGGATGAATATTTTATGGGACTTGCTATACTTTCTAGTCAAAGAAGTAAAGACCCTAGTACACAAGTAGGTGCTTGCATAGTTAATCCTGAATTAAAAATTGTTTCAGTAGGATATAATGGCGCACCTAGAGGTTATGATAATGATAAAGATATGACTTGGGAAAGAAATGGAGATTTTCTTGATACTAAGTATGCATATGTTTGTCATTCAGAATTAAATGCGATATTAAATTCAGATGTACCTGTTAAAGAGTGTAAATTATATGTTACTTTATTTCCTTGTAATGAGTGTGCTAAAGTAATTATTCAATCAGGAATAAAAGAAATAGTTTACTTAAGTGATAAATATGAAGGTACAAAAGAAAATATTGCTGCTAAAAAAATGTTTGATGCTTGTAATATAAAATATACAAAATATGAATCAAGTGGTAAAGACATAAAAATAACTTTATAGGAGATAATATGGATAGAGTTTATATGGATATGGCTTATGAACAAGCAGAGAAATCAGTTTGTTTAAGAGCTAAAGTTGGAGCAGTTATCGTAAAAGACGGTGCTGTAGTTGCTCAAGGTTATAATAATATGACTGGAGGCATTAATGATTGTGCTGAAGTGGGATGTATAAGAGAAAAATTAAATATCCCAAGTGGGACAAGAAGAGAGGTTTGTAGAGCTATTTGTGCAGAACAATTAGCTATTAGTGAGGCTGCAAGAAATGGAATAAAGCTTGATGGTAGTACAGCATACATTACTACATTCCCTTGTCATATATGCGCTAAATTGCTTGTAAGTAGTGGCATAAGTGAAATTGTATATGACAAAGATTATCCAGACGAGTTGTCACAAAACTTTTTAATGGAAGCAGGAGTACTCATTAGAAAAATATAAGAAAGAGGGTGTAATTATGATGAGTGTATTAGAATATGCACAAGACGTAAATAAAACCGTAAACGAAATACTTAATTTATGCAAAAGATTAAATATTCCAGCGCTTACACAAGATGATTATTTAGATGAAGATGCTATAACTGAATTAGATAATTTTATTGCTAGAGAAGATGAAATGGATTTAGAATATGAAGAAGAACTTATAGAAAAAGAAAATAAAAAACAAGAACCAACTACTAGTTCTTCTAAACAAATGAAGCAAGCTCCAATAACAGTTAATAAAACCAAAGTAGGGAAAAAAGAACTTGCTAAAAAGAAAAAAGAAATGTATAAAAATAAAGAAAAACTTATAAGTAATGGACCTTTTGTTGATAATACAAATGTAGTTACTTATAAAGATGGTATGACTATATCAGATTTAGCTAAAGCACTTAATGTACAAGCAAGTGATTTAATTAAAAAATTATTTATGTTGGGTGTACTTGCTACTGTAAATAATAAAGTAGATTTTGATAATGCTGAACTTTTAGTAAGTGAGTATGGAAAAGAATTAAAAAGAGAACAAATAATAGATGAAACTAAATTTGAAGAATTTGAAATGAATGATAAAGAAGAAGATTTAGTTAAAAGACCACCTGTTGTTACTATAATGGGACATGTTGACCATGGTAAAACAACTTTACTAGATACAATTAGAAAAGCTCATGTAGCTGATGGAGAAGCAGGAGGGATTACTCAAGCAATAAGTGCTTATCAAGTTAAAGTTAAAGATGAATTAATTACATTCATAGATACGCCAGGACATGCTGCATTTACAGAAATGAGAGCTAGAGGAGCAAGTATTACAGATATAGTTATAATAATAGTTGCTGCAGATGATGGAGTTATGCCTCAAACTAAAGAAGCAATAGATCATGCTAAAGCAGCAGGAGTACCGATATTAGTTGCTATAAATAAAATAGATAAGCCTGGTGCTAATATAGATAGAGTTATGACTGAACTTGCTGAATATGGACTTACTCCAGATGCATGGGGTGGAGATACTATCTATACTAAGATAAGTGCTAAAAATGGTACTGGTATAGATGAATTACTTGATAATATCCTACTCGTTGCAGAAATGGAAAATTATAGAGCTAATCCAAATAGATATGCAAGTGGTAGTGTAGTAGAATCTAGACTTGATAAACAAGTAGGTTCAATAGTTACAATTCTTGTACAAAATGGTACTTTAAGATTAGGAGATCCAATAGTAGTTGGTACAAGTTTTGGTAAAGTTAGAACTTTAAAAAATGATAAAGGAGAAGAAATTACTCAAGCTCTTCCAAGTCAACCAGTAGAAATTACAGGTGTTAATGAAACTCCTAGTGCTGGAGATAAGTTCATGGCTTTTGAAACAGAAAAACAAGCAAGAAGTATAGGTGAAGCAAGAAAAACTGAAGAACAACTAAAACAAAATAGTAAAACAACAGTTTCTTTAGAAGATATATTTAATAAAATTAAAGAAGGTACTAAAGAAATTAATGTAATTGTTAAAGCAGATGTTAATGGTTCTGCAGAAGCAGTTAAAAACTCTTTAGAAAAAATCGAAGTAGAAGGTGTTAGAGTTAAAGTTCTTAGAAGTAGCGTAGGTGCTATTACTGAAAGTGATATAGTACTTTCTCATGCTTCTAATGCTATTATAATTGGATTTAATATTAGACCTAATAATTCTATAAAAGATTATGCTAAAGAACAAGGGGTAGAAATTAGACTTTATGATATTATTTATAAAGCTGTTGAAGAAATGGAAGCTGCTATGAAAGGTATGTTAGATCCTGAATATGAAGAAAAAGTTATTGGTACTGCAGAAGTTAGACAATTATTTAAATTCTCTAAAGTTGGTACAATAGCTGGAAGTTATATTCAAGATGGTATAATTAAATCTAATTCTAAAATAAGAATTATAAGAGATAGTGTAGTTATCTATGATGGAGAGATTAACTCTATTCAAAGAGAAAAAGACACTGTTAAAGAAGTTAAAAAAGGATTAGAATGTGGTATTACAATTACTAACTTCAATGATATTAAAGTTGGAGATATCATTGAAGCTTATGAAATGGTGGTAAAAAAATAAGAGTTCGATATGAACTTTTATTTTTTTGTTTAACTAATTATAAAAAATATAGAAAAAATTTAATGGATATGTTATTATTAATATAGGTGATAGAATGAAAAGAGTAAGTAAGTTTTTAGTTTTAATTGTTTGTGTATTTTTATTAGTAGGTTGTTCAAACTTTAATGATAGTCCAGAATCTGTTTCTAAGGAAATGGTAAAAAGAATGTCTTCTGGTAATTATGGAAATATAGAAGAACTTTTATATTTAGAGGCAAATACATTTATAGATTCAATTTCTTTTGAAAAATATTTAAATGATAATTATATAAATATAAAAGGTAATAAGGATTATGAAATAACAAAAGTAGAAGAAAATGGTAATTATACTTACGTATATGTTAGACTTGATAATAATAATGGTTTAAAAATAAAAACTGTTAATAAAAATGATAAATGGTACATTGATTTAGGTGATGAATTTGATGAAAATTTAATAATTAAAGTACCTGTTGGATCTACTGTAAAATTAAATAATACGAAATTAGACAGGGATAAATATTCTAGTGTTGAACAAGATAGTTTAAGACATAATTATGATTACTCTCCATCATTTGATGTAGATGTATATAAAATACCTTATATTTTATCAGGAGATTATACTTTGACTGTAGAAAATAAAAATGTTAAAACAGTAACCGCTGAGATAGAAAGTGATTTTTATTATATATATGATGATGATAATTTTGCAGATAGAGATGGAGAATATCTATTAAAAATGGTACCTACTGAAGAATTAAAGACTAGTATACAATCTTATGTAACTGATTTTTATAAAGAAATGTTTAATTCAATAAATAATAGCGCTGATTTTGATACAATTGATTCACTCGATGAAGAAAAAGAAGAGTATAATAGATTATTAAAAGGAATAAAAGAAATTGATTCTTATTCAGAAGCAATTTATAGTAATTTTAGATTGAATAATGTTGTTTTAAATGATGTATATTATTATGGTGATAATAGTATAATAGTTAAATATGAACTTGAATATACATATCATTATAAATTTACTTATACTGACTTTATGGCTAGTATTGGTGAAGCTTTTAACGAAGATAAAGATGAATCAAATTCTATTAATGGAGTGCTTCAACTTGAAAAAAATAATGATAGTTTTATAGTAAAAACAGGATATAATATAATACCTGCTATTTAAAAGCCTTTTGGCTTTTTTATTTACTTATTTATGTATTTATGTTATAATTTGTTTGTAATTAAAAAGGAGAACTTTATGACTATAAAAAACGAAAGAATTAATAGTAATTTACAAAAAGAAATTAGCTATATAATAGCTAATGAAGTAAAAAATCCTAATATTAAATTTGTAACTATAACTGCTTGTGATGTTACAAGCGATCTAAGTTATGCTAGAGTGTATTTTACTACATTGGGAGATTCTAACGAAACCTTAAAGGGTTTGAAAAGTGCTAAAGGATATATAAGAAGAGCTTTAGCAGATAGAATAGAACTAAGACATATTCCAGAATTAGAATTTATATATGATGAATCTATAGAATATGGAAAAAAAATAGAAGAAAAAATAAAAGAAATTAACGAAAATTAATTTCTTTTATTTTGCTTCTGCATAAACATTAGAATCAAAATTGTGTTCTACTTTATCTAAATTGTATAATTGTTCAGTTGTTATTAATAAAAAATTATGTAACAAATATTGTTTTCCATCATTTGCGACGGGATCATCCCAAGTCATATCAATATGGTACCAAACACCATTTATATTTGCTAAATTCCATACATGATTTTCAGAAGTTATTTTGTAGTTTTGTATTCCTAAAGTATTTAAATAGATTGACATAATATCACTATATCCACTACATACAGATTTGCCTGTGGTTAAGAGTGTATAAGCAGTGTGTAATTCTTTAGAAATATTTTTATCATAAATAGTATTATTTACAATAAAATCATGAAATTTTTTAATTTTGTCATAATCGCTCATATTTTGTGTAATATTTGAAGCTATAAAGTTAGAAATGTAAGTATTAATAAAAATTATTTCTTCATCGGTATAAGCTTTTTTTGTTTTAATTGATATTGTACCATTATTAGTAATATCTATATTTATTGATGAAAAAGAATTAAATGGATGTACAAAATTATTTATATTTGATATAGCTTTATTTTTTGACGTTAAATTTTGTACATCGTTTACACAGTTAGTATAATTACAATTAAACGAATAATTGTTGTCTCCACTGTTTATAACAGTATAAAAAATATTTAAAACTTCTTGATAATTCTTAACATCTGGAGTATCAGTGTTTTGAATATATTTGTAATCATAATCTAAGTAGTATTCATTATATGTTAAAACTTTATTACTTCTGGCATAAATAACGTTATCTAATATAAAGGTTGATATATTATTTTTAAATATATAAACTACTATTACTAAACTAATCATAAAAAAAATTTTAAATAAATCTTTCATAGTATCACCATATTAATTATAACATACTTTATTTTTTTATCAATAATAAAACAAAAAAAAGAAGTAAATAATTACTCCATTGAATTAACTTTTTTACTTAATCTAGATTTATTTCTAGCGCTTGTGTTTTTAGAAGTTACTCCTTTTTGAGTAGCTTTATCTATAGCTTTGATAGCAACTTTCAATTTATCATTAGCTTTTTCTTTATCTTTTGAAGCAACAGCCCTTTCTACGTTTTTAATAGCAGTTTTCATAGTAGCTTCAAACTTATTGTTAGCTTCTTCTTTTTTAATATTTACTAAAACTCTTTTTTTAGCATTTTTCATATTTGGCATAAGTTCACCTCCAAGTCACATATACACATATTTTAACAAAAAAATAAAGAAAATGCAATAAAATAAATAAATTTGTTCAAAATAATAAGGGTGATTTGATGAATAAAGAGATAGATTTGAGTAAATATGAGATAAGAACCGATTTAGCAATCGATCAAATAGAAGAAAAAAGTGTATTAAAAGGAGTAAAGCACAATACTGAAATTATTGATGATATTAAGGTTACAACAGTAAAATTAGATGAAGAAAATGATTTAAATAAGAAAAAAGGTGAATATATAACTTTAGAATTTGAAGATGTAACTGATTATGAGAATAGAGATAAGGTTACCAATGTTTTAACAGAAATATTAAAAAAAATATTAAACCTTAATAATGATTCATTTGGTCTTGTTGTTGGCCTTGGTAATGATAAATCTACTCCAGATTCATTAGGCCCGCTTGTAGTTAGAGATATTATCGTTACTAATCATTTATATATATTAAATGAATTAAGTGATAATTATAAAAGGTTATCTGCGATAAATCCAGGAGTAATGGGAGAAACAGGTATAGAAACTAGTGATATTATAGAATCTGTTGTAAAAAAAATTAAACCTAGTTTTTTAATAGTTATAGATGCGCTTGCTAGTAAATCTATTGAAAGATTAAATAAGACTATACAAATAACAGATACAGGGATACATCCAGGTAGTGGTGTCGGAAATAAAAGAAAAGAGATAAGTTTTGAGACCCTTGGTATACCTGTTATAGCTATAGGAGTTCCAACAGTTGTAGATGCTACTGTAATAGTTTCAGATACAATAAACTTTATTTATAAAAATTATGCATTTAATAAAGAATATATGAATAAACCTAAAAGTAAATTAACTTTTAATAATATAAATTACTTAAAAAAGGAGTTAAAAGAAGATAAAAAAGATAAACAAGAGTTATTAGGTTTAGTAGGTACTTTAAACGATGAAGAATTGCAAATGTTACTTTATGAAGTATTGAATCCTATAGGATATAATCTTATGGTAACTCCAAAAGAAATAGATTTTGTTATAGAAAAACTTTCAAATGTAATTTCAAATTCTATAAATAATTCAATTCATGATATTGACAAAGATTAAATTTGTTGATATATTATTATTGTAGGACAAAAGTAAGGTGGTGAGAGAATGAAAAGAGGTTTTACATTAATCGAATTATTAGCTGTAATCGTTATCTTAGCTATCATCGCTTTAATCGCAACTCCAATTATTTTAGGAATCATTAACGATGCTAGAGATGAATCTTACGAAAGAACAGCTGAATTAGTAGCTAGTGAATTAGAATTAGCTTACACTTCTTATATGTTTGCAAATGATGCAGTTGAACCAACAACTCATTGTGCATCATATGTTGCAGATACTACTAAACATTTCGCAATGGATGGTGTTAAATCTGCTACTTGTGAAGGAGAAGTTGCTACTATTACATTAGATAATGGTAATAAATATACAGCAACATATGCAAATGGTACTTGGACAGTTACAACAGACTTAGGTAAAAAACCAACTAAATCTGTTATGATAGCTACTAAATAATTAAATTAGTTTAAGGAAAGTTTAGATTATACTAAACTTTTTTTATTTTACTTTTTTAATATTTAATGATATAATACTTTTGTTTTGAAAGGGGCTGAGATTATGAAAAAGCCTGTAGTTGCTTTAGTAGGTAGACCTAATGTAGGTAAAAGCACTATTTTTAACAAATTAGTAGGTAAAAAATTATCAATAATAGAAGACACTCCTGGTGTTACAAGGGATAGAGTTTATGGAAGTGTAAACTATGGAGATTATAAATTTCATTTAATTGATACAGGTGGTATTGAACTTGGTAATGAAGATTTCAATAATGAAATAAGGGTTCAAGCAAGTTTAGCTATTGATGAAGCAGATATTGTTATTTTTGTTGTTGATGGTAAAGATGGACTTACTAGTGATGATTTTTTAGTTAGGGATATGTTAAAGAAGATTTCTAATAAAGTTATAGTTGCCATAAACAAGTGTGATAGTAAGAAAATTAAAGAAACTGAGTATGAGTTTTATGAATTAGGATTTGAAATTTATATTAAGGTTAGTGGAGAACAAGGTGATGGTATTTATGATTTATTAGATGCTATTACTCTTAACTTTCCTAAGTTTCAAGAAGATGAAGAAGATGGTATAGTTAAGTTTTCTATAATAGGAAGACCTAATGTAGGGAAGAGTAGTTTAGTAAATGCAATACTTAATGAAGAAAGAGTTATTGTAAGTGATATAGCTGGTACAACTAGGGATGCTATTGATACTGAGTTTAATTATAATAATGAAAAATATGTAGTAATAGATACTGCTGGTATGAGAAAAAAAGGTAAAATATATGAAAATGTAGAAAAATATAGTTTACTTAGAAGTTTAAAAGCAATTGATAGATCTGATGTATGTGTGCTTGTTATAAATGCTGAACAAGGTATAATAGAGCACGATAAACATATAGCTGGTTATGCATTAGAAGCTGGTAAAGCAATAGTAATAGTAGTAAATAAATGGGATTTAATAGAAGATAAAGATAGTGCGATTAAGAGATGGAAAGAAGATATTGCAGCTAACTTTGCATTTATGCCTTATGCTAAAATAGTTTTCTTAAGTGCCAAAACTAAAAAGAGAATACATACTTTAATGCCTGAAGTATTAAATGCATATGAAAATAGTAAAAAAGAAATTAAAACTAGTTTGCTTAACAAAGTTATTGCTGATGCTTATGAGTTAAACTTACCTCCAAGTTATAAAGGTAAGAGACTTAAAATATATTTTGCTTCACAAGTTAGAACTCAACCGCCAACATTCAATATTCAAGTAAATAGTAAAGGCTTAGTACACTTCTCTTACGAAAGATATTTAGAAAATAAAATAAGAGAGTCATTTGATTTTAGTGGAACTCCAATAGTAATAAATTTCAAAAGTAAAGGGGAACAGTAGTTTCCTTTTTTTGTGTTTTATGTTATTATTATAAAGGTGATAAAATGGAAAAGATAACAAATAAGAGATTATTAACACTAATTACTATATGTATATTATTAATAGTACCATTTCTTAAGTTTTTTTCTATGAATTTAGAAATGTTTGGTGTAATGAATAATTATGATTTTATAAATCCAGCGATTGTTTTATATGTATCAGTTCCATTTTTAATATTTGTGTATATAAAAGATATAGTGGATAAAAAAAGAAAATTAGATATATTTGATTATTTATTTTATATACTTGTCGTTATAGGTATAATTTCCTGTATTTTTTCAATAGATAAAGTTACTTCTTTATTTGGAAAAGCGTTTAGACATGAAGGTTTTTTACCTGTGTTAAGTTATTATTTGTTGTTAATAAATTGGAAAGAAAATGGTAATAAGGAAGATATAAAGAAATTTTTAAAACTATTAGTTATAATTGTAGTTATAAATTCCATATATGCATTATTTCAAATGTATACAAATTTTGATTTCGTGTTAACATACATAGATTATCAAGGTAAAATGGCATCAGGAATATGTGGGAATCCTAATTTTTTTGGGAGTTTAATTGTAACTGTGCTATCTATTGTTACTTGTAATTTCTTAATTGATAAAGAAAAATTAAATTATAAAAAAATAATATTATTGGTACTTTTGTTTGTGTCTTTAATAAATAGTGAATCTACAGGGCCTATATTAACTTATATAATATTTTTAACATTTATACTTATA
>JAZRAM010000078.1:0-6093 GCA_045634565.1 Bacilli bacterium | reverse complement strand
TCAAATGATTAGATAAACATTTAGTTTATCTTTTTTTATTATTTTTTAACACATTTTTGTTGAAATGAATTATTGGAATGTGTTAAAATATATTTGTAATTAAAGATAACGTTACAGTTATTGAATGGGGGAAAGATTATGGGAGATAAAAATAAAGTAAATAATTTAGGTAATATACCACAAAATGTATCTATTCAAAAAGAACCAATAATGGAAGGTAGTTTAACTGGATATCCAAGTATAGATAAACCGTGGATGGTAAATTATCCAAAAGAATTAGTTTTAAATAGAAAAAAATATAATAGAATAATAGATAGAATAAAAGATTCTTGGCCTAATTCTAAGGAAACTATTATTAATTATTATGATACTGAAATTAAAGTTGAACAATTTTTTAATAGAGTGGAAGAAGTTGCGAAATCTTTAATGTCTTTAGGTATAAAAAAAGGTGATTCTATTATTTCTTCATTAGAAACAGTTCCAGAGTACATTGAGTTATTATTAGCTTCAGAAATTTTAGGTTGTTCATTAAAAAATTATTTAGGTAATGTAGAAATGATTATTGATTTAATTAATGAAGATAATACAACAAAATATTATGTTGCTCCAGATTATTTATCTGAATTAGATGCTAATAAAATATATAATTCAACAAATATAAAAAATATTATTACTGTTGATCCATTGTTTTCTTGTGACGAAAAACAAAAATTAAGAAGTAATATAAAAAAAGTTATTGAATCTAAATATGAGAATAAAAAAACTACAAACTTAAAAAATATTTCTTGGGATAAGTTTTTACAAAATGGAAAAATTATTGATAATATTGATGAAAATCAAGATAATAATATTAAACTTTTTTCTGCTTTTACAAGTGGTTCTACTGGTAAACCCAAAGAAGTAATTCATTCCTCTCAATCTGTTTTGGGAATTATAAACCAAATGTCGTTAGCTCCAATTGATTTTAATAATAGAGATTTATGGCTACATACAATAATTCCACCTGCAATTGTTTCAATAGTAATCGCAGCAATGTGTTATCCTCTTGCAGATGGTAAACAATTAATATTAGATCCTTATTGTAAACTTGAAGATCTTGACTTAGAAATGATGTATTATAAACCTAGCGGATGGATTATGGTTCCTATTTTCTTTAATGTTTTGCTTGAATCTAATAGAATACCTGCTGATTATGATATGAGTCATTTTAAATTGTTTGGGTTCGGTGCAGAACCTTTAACCAAAAAATATATAGAAAAGGCACAAAAATTTTTGGATGAGCATAATTGCAATGTTCCTCTTAGTGCAGGTTATGGTCAAAGCGAAGGTGGTTCAGGATTAACTGTAGCATATGGTAAGGAAATGATTTTGTCAGGAAGTTCAGGCATACCTTATATTGATACTGTGATTTCTATTTTTGAACCTAATACAACAAAAGAATTAAAATATTATGAAATTGGAGAAATTTGTAAAAGTGGTCCAGGTATTATGTTAGGTTATTCAGATAAAAAATTAACTGATGAAGTTTTAAAAGTACATCCTGATGGTACTTTATGGTTACATACGGGAGATACAGGATATATGACTAAAGAAGGATTATTATTCGTTCTTGGTAGAAAAGGCATAAAAGTATACCCAGATACTGTCGTTTTCCCATTAGAAATAGAAAATAAAATAATATCAATAGATGGTATAAAGGATGTTGTAATTGTACCAGGAACAGATACCAATAACAAAGATTATGAAGTCCCATATTTATTTGTTGTTCCTGAAAAAAATGTTTCTGTTGGTGAATTATTAATAAAAATAGATAATTTAATAAAAAAAGAACTTTCATTTCAACAAAGACCTAAAGAAATTTTTATAATAGATGAAAAACCTATAGACAAATTTAAAGTTGATAGAAAAATACTACAAAAAAAATATAATCTTATTTAGTAATCTAAAATATAATTTTAACTAAATTTTATATAATTAAAACGATGAATAAAAATAGTTTTTATCGTTTTTTTGTGTTAAAAATAATATTATGCCGTTATTGTTTACAAATATGCAAAAAAATGTTAGAATTAAAATAATGGAGGGTAGTTATATGAATGTAGTTATGTTAACTTCAAATATTTGTTGCTTTTTATTTTTAATTTTTTTGGCAACGATTTATTCGATAAAAGAAAGTGTAAAAAATGATGAAAATAGAATTTATAAATGGATTATTATAAATAATTTTTCTATATTAGTGATTGAATTATTTTTCCTTTTATCTTTATATTATTTTAATAATAATTTACTTCTTATTGAAATATTAGAGAAAACTTATTTTATGTATGTTTTAATATGGATTATAGTTTTTACATATTACATTTTAAATATAGCCAATGTAAACGCTAAATCTTTAATTCATAAAAATTATAAATTAAATATATTGATTTTACTTATTTTAATAATCGTTTTAGGAATCGTTATGATTTTTCTTCCAATAGATCATGAATATAAAGGGGATTATATTTCTCATGCAACAGGAGCAGCGCCTGGTTTTATGGCACTAGTTGCAGTTGTGATGATTATAACTTGTATAGTAACAGTAATTGTTAATAAGAAGAAATTAAATAAGAAAAAAATTATCCCAATATATGTATTTCTTGTTTTAGAAATTTTGTTTAGTACCGTTACTTCTTTATATCCAAATATAGTATTGAATTCTTTGGCTATTACTTTAATAAGTTATCTGATGTATCACACAATAGAAAACCCGGATATAAAAATGTTAAACCAATTAGAACTTGCTAAAGACTCTGCAGAAAAAGCAAACCATGCTAAAACTGATTTCTTAAGTAATATGTCTCATGAAATAAGAACTCCATTAAATGCTATAGTAGGATTTAGTCAATGTATAGAAAATGCTACTAACTTAGAAGAAGCTAAAGAAGATGCTAAAGATATAGTAATGGCATCACAAAACTTACTTGATATAGTAAATGGTATACTTGATATAAGTAAGATTGAAGCAGATAAGATGGAAATAGTAAATACAGAATATAATTTAAAAGAAATACTAGATAATTTAGTTAAATTAATAATACCTAGAATAGGTGAGAAAGATATTGAATTAAAAACTAATTTTGCTGTTGATTTACCAGAAATGTTATATGGTGATAGTGGAAAGGTTAAACAAATTATAACTAATGTTTTAACTAATGCTGCTAAATATACTGAAAAAGGTGAGATTAATTTTAATGTAGATTGTGTTAATAACAAACAACAATGTAAATTAATTATAACTATTAAAGATACTGGTAGGGGTATTAAAACTGAACAAATAGATAAATTATTTAATAAGTTCCAAAGACTTGATGAAGACAAAAATACAACTACTGAAGGTACTGGACTTGGACTTGCTATTACTAAGAGACTTGTTGAAATGATGGGTGGTAAAATAGTAGTTCAAAGTGAATATGGAGAAGGTTCTACTTTTACAATTTATTTAAATCAAGAGATTGCTAATAGTATATATAAAAAAGAAGAAGTTATAGAAGAGAACATAACTTTTGATAATAAGAAAGTATTATTAGTAGATGATAATAAATTAAATATTAAAGTAGGTACTAAAATATTAAGAGAATATAATCTAGATATCACACCTTGTGAAAGTGGATTTGAATGTATAAATAAAATAGAAAATGATAATAAATATGACATTATACTTTTAGATATTATGATGCCAAAAATGAGTGGTGTTGAAACTTTAAAGAGATTAAAACAAATTGAAGGTTTTGATACTCCTGTAATCGCACTTACAGCAGATGCTATTCAAGGTAGAGAAAATAAATATTTAGAAGTAGGATTTAGTGGTTATTTATCTAAACCTATTGAACATAGTGAATTAAAAAAGGTATTATCTAAATATTTAATAAGTGTTAAAAAAGAAGAAATTCAAATATTTGATGAAATCAAAGAAGATAAAAAAGATATTGATTATTTAAAACAAAATGGTGTTGATGTAGATAGTGGTTTAGAACTTTTAGGGGATATGGAAACTTATAATGAAACTTTAAAAGATTTCTTAACTGAATGTGAAACAAGACTTCCTAAAATGAAGGAACACTTATCTAATAGTGATTCAAATAATTATGCAATACTTAGCCATGCTTTAAAGAGTGATAGTAAATATTTAGGTTTTAAAAAACTTGCTGAACTATCTTTAAATCATGAATTAAAAGGTAAAGAAAATGATTTAGAATATATTAAAGAACACTTTAATGAACTTATGGATGAAGCAGAAAAAATAATAAATATTATTAAAAATTATTTAGGAGATGAATAATATGGAAAAAGCAATTATAGTAGCTGATGATTCTATGATAGTTAAAAATATTGTAGAGAAGGCAATTGATGATGAATATATGGTTTTAAAAGCATCAAATGGTAAAGAAGCAATAAAACATATTACTGATAAAAAATATGAAATAATAGGAATGTTACTTGATTTAAATATGCCAGAAAGTGATGGATTTATGGTATTAAATTATTTTAAGAATAATAATTTATTTAAAAAATATCCAATTGTTATAATATCTGGAGATGATACCAAAGAAACTATAGAAAAAGCTTTTACATACGATATAGTAGATATGCTTAATAAACCATTTTCTAAAGATAATATAAATAATATGGTAAATAAAATTCTTACTTTTAAGAATTAAAAAAAGTTAGCTCAAAAATTGAGCTAACTTTATATGTATAAGAAAATTCGGTTTTTCCGAATTAAATAAAAAAAGATATATTAATATGTTTAAATATAGAAAGGAATTTGTAAAAAATTCAAATTCCTTTTTTAGTTATAATGGATATAAAACATTTGAACAGTTGCAAATTTTGCAACAGTTCAAAATACTATTTTAATTTACTCTTTAAGAAATCTTCGAATACTAAAAGACCATAGTCTTTATTATAATAATTAGGGTATTCATTTAAATGAGCAAGTGCTATTTTAGCTGTTTTAATTAAATCATTATTAGTAACATTTGTATTTGTATTTTGTAATCCATGTTCAAGTTCAATATTAATACCTCTTTTAAAATCTTCAAAAGAAAATTTGCTAAAATCAATATTCAAGTATCTAGCAACTCTTAATATTTCATTATCGCTTATCATATATTCACCACTATAATTATATTGAATAAATTGAGTATTTATGTTATTATTATTTGTGGAAGTGATTTTATGAATTTACCAGATTTAAAAGAGGCAAAAGTAAGAACTAATAAAGAAATAAAAATAATAAGAGATGATTATAAAGTACCAGAAAATATGAAAAAAATAGGTGAAGGTAAAAAGTATTATTTAAAAACTTATGGTTGTCAAATGAATGTTCATGATAGTGAGAATATAAAAGCTATTCTAGAAGATATGAGTTTTGAAGAAACTATAGAAATGGAAGATGCTGATATAATAATACTTAATACATGTGCGATAAGAGAAAATGCTCATAATAAGATGTTTGGATTTTTAGGTAGAGTAAAACATTTAAAACATAGTAAACCTGATGTAATATGCGGTATATGTGGATGCATGGCACAAGAAGAAAACGTAGTAGATGATATAAAAAATAAATATAAATGGGTAGACATAGTATTTGGTACTCACAACATGCATAAATTACCTGAAATATTAGAAGAATCTATAAATAAACAAAAGCAAGAAATAGAAGTGTTTAGTATTGAAGGAGATGTATACGAAGGAATACCTGTAAAAAGAGATTCTAAGTATAAAGCATGGGTAAATATTCAATATGGGTGTGATAAGTTTTGTACTTATTGTATAGTTCCTTATACAAGAGGTAAGCAAAGAAGTAGAATGCCTGAAGATATAATTAATGAAGTAAAAGAATTAGTTAAAGATGGCTATAAAGAAGTAACTTTACTAGGACAAAATGTTAATGCTTATGGTAATGATTTGAAAGATATAAATTATACATTTGCAGATCTTTTAAAAGATTTAAATAAGATAGACATCAAAAGAATACGTTTTACAACATCTCATCCAAGAGATTTAGATGATGCGACAATCGATGCTATGGCACTTGGTGGAAATATT
>JAZRAM010000077.1:0-1657 GCA_045634565.1 Bacilli bacterium | reverse complement strand
CTATTAAAATTATTTAAACTATGTTTTATAATATAAAAATAAATATTAAGACAATATATTGGACTGTTTTATTATAATATTAGAGTTTTAAATAATTTACAGAATATTTAAATAACATTTATTTTAAATAATTTTTATACTAAAACTTAGACTGTTTTAGTGAAATAAAAATAAATATATTTTCTTTTAAATTAAATAAATTGTGAAAAATATATAGAAATATTTTTTATTCCATGATATACTTAATTAAGATAAGTAATAGCAAATGATAAAGGATTTCTAACAAATGGAGCTGCTTTATATATGCTAACCTATTAGAGAAAAGGAAAGGTAGTGAAAAGAATGAAAAAAGGTTTTACGCTTATAGAACTATTAGCTGTAATAGTAATATTAGCAATCATTGCTTTAATTGCAACCCCAATCATATTAGGTATTATTAATGATGCAAGAAAAGAAAGTAATGAGAGAAGTGTTGAGTTATATGCAAGCGCTGTAAGAAATGCAATAGCAGCATATCAATTAACAGGAACAAGTGCACCTACAAAGTTCTCTGATTTAGATATACAATATGATGGTAATGTAGTGTGTGCAACAGAAGAATTATATGAAGATGGAAGTTTCTATATAGCAGACTGTACAGTAAATGGAGACGAAGTAGAATATACATATGGAACACAACAAGTAACACAAGTCTACAAACCACAATACTATTACTTTGGATATGATTTCTCTGGAACTTTAGGAACAACAGCGGCACCAGCAGAATCAGAAAGATTAACTGTTCCGCCAACAGGAGAAATACGTTACTTAGGATATGATGTAACAGATGGTGTAGTAACATCAGCATATGCTTGTTTTACAAGAAACGATGTAGAATACTGTTTAAAAGGATATGATATAGAAGCATTTGCTACTAATAATACTGTATTAGAAGAAGCATATGCAGATGTAGAAAACGTCTGCTCTACTGAAGATAGCTTCACTTACTGCTACGCTGATGGGTTGGATGTGATTTCGTCGGCGGGTTCGCGTGGCGGTGTCTGGGCGAGTGACGGTAGTGTGAGTTGCGATGTCTATTCCGATGGTCGCTTCGATTGCTATGAGGAATAGTCGTGGTGGATGCACGCACATCTAGAAATCTAGAATCCAAAATCTGCCAATGGCAGATTTGCCGTGCCGAACGGAAGTGTAGGCACAAAAAACTAGTCGGTGCCTCTTTAGGGGCATTGACCGGTGAATTATAGAATAAAATCTTTATTTTCTATAATATTTGTAGTATAAGAAAGTTTTAATACTTTCTTTTTTTCACAAAAATAAATATTATGAATATATTATTATGTAAGTGAATTTATGAATATATTTTAATAATATATATATAATAAAAGTAGGGTGTTAGTTTGTGTGTTACTTTACCACACCTCATCTTATCCCAAGATAAGGTGTTTATATATAGATTTGAGAGTCAAATAATGACTCTCTTTTAAATAAAATACGGATTAAATATTATAATTGTTTAATCCGTATTTTTCTTCTTGTGTATCAAATAATAATTCACTTTTTATAGGGTAATAAGTTAAATAAGCAAAAACTATATAAGATATTATAATAAGTATAAAAGAAATAATATTTAATTTATCAAAATCTTTTGATTTTAATA
>JAZRAM010000076.1:0-13703 GCA_045634565.1 Bacilli bacterium | reverse complement strand
TACCTTCATACATAGGCGATAACATAACTACAGTATCCGAATCTTTTAAAGTTACAAATTTATCAGAATTTCTAAGAATTCTCTTTAAACTATTATATGGTTTTTCCCTTTCATTAGAAATAATTACTATAATCCCTTCATCATTAACATGACTTATAGTTTTAATTCTTTCTTTATCAAAATTTATATAACCTAATTCTATACCTTTTAGTACTATATTTTGTAAATTTTTGCCCATTATCACTACATTTCTATTAGTCAAAATAATTTCATCAAATAATTCTTGTATTCTATATATTTGAGTTTCAAAAATATTAAAGAATATTCTTCCTTCATTTTCATCAATAGTTTCTCTAATTATTGAAGATGCCCTGTGACTAGGTGAAGTATATCCACTCTTTTCAGCATACATACTTTCATTCATTAAACATAAAACATTTTGTTTACCAATGTATGCAAGTTTACCAATATCTGTACTATATGGTCCCATCATTGATGGATCGAATATATAATTTCCTGTAAATATAATCCCACCATCTTTAGTATTTAATACATATAAATAACTATCTGGTAAAGCATGAGATACTTGTATAGGAAAAATACTTTCTTCCCCTAAATCTATTTTTTTATGTGCTTTTACTTCAATTAAATTAGCGTTCCCTGTACCACTTTCTTCTAAATCTTGCTTTATAATTTCTAAAGTAAATTTACCACCATATATTTTAACATCTGGTATATCTACTAATATATCAGCTAAAGCACCTATTTGTTGATCATGACCATGAGTTATAAATATACCTTTAATTTTATCCTTGTTTTCTTTTAAATAATCATAATTAGGTATTATATAGTCTACACCAAGTAATTTATCATCCGCATATTTTAATCCTGCTTCAAATACATATATACTTTCATCTACTTCTACTATATACATATTCTTACCTATTTCATTTTGCCCACCTAAAGCAAAAATCTTAATTTTACTCATAATTTCTCCTTTCCTTTTAGTTTTTTAGTCTAATTAATTATATCATTATAAAGAAAAAAAAGCAATGATTGCTTTATTCATCAAATATATCGAAGTACTCTCCACTATCTAAATAAAGAATACCTTTTTTATTATCAAATGATTTAACCATGTCTATATATTTGTTTATAGCTAAAAACTTATCTAAAGTTAAATATACATAATTACCATCATTCATTAGTATGAAGAATCTTTCTTCGTCTACTTCATTAGGAGAATATTCTATTTCAGACATTCTGTATAGTATATTCTTTTTTACTTTTTTCATGGCTTTTAAAAATTTATCATATACTGTATTTGGTATTTGATTTATAACTGTTGGAGTTGTAAAATTTTCTGTTACTTTATCATTATTATACAGTATCGTTTTATTTTCTGTTTGATAATAAAACATTGGATAATTTTCTTTTACTTCTATTGTTATTTTAGAAGTTAAATTAGATTTAGTAACATCTGCTTCTAGTATGTATTGATTTTTTTCTAATCTACTTTCTAAAGTTACTGATAGATTATTTATACTAGTTGGATAATCTTCTATACCAGCAATATCTATTATTTCTTGATCAGTTAAAATTTCATTACCTTTAACATATATATTTTTTATATTTGAATTAAATACTTTAACTATAATAAAAGATAAAAGAAAAAACAAAATTAATACAATAAATAATCTTTTTTTATTTAGTTTTCTTTTTCTGTTTTTACTTTTACTCATATTAGTTCACCCTTATTCTACAAATTCTTGTTCTACTTTTAGTTCAATATTGTATTCTTCTTTTATTTTATTCTTTATATCGTTTATCAATTCTTTTACTTCTTCACCAGTAGCATTACCAGTATTGATTATAAAGTTTGCATGTTTTTCACTAACTTGAGCACCACCAATACTTTTTCCTTTATAACCAATTTCTTCTATTAGCCTACCAGCAAAATCACCTTCTGGATTTCTAAAAACACTACCTGCTGAAGGATATTCCAAAGGTTGAGTTTCTACTCTTCTTTTTTTTCTTTCACTTATTATTTCCATTATTTCTTCACTATTACCTTTAATTAGAGTAATTGTTGCTTCTAAACAAATATAGTCTTTATTTTTTTGTAAGAATGAAGTTCTATAATGAAAATCTAATTCTTTATTTTTCATTGTTTTTATTTCGTAATCAGGAGTTAATACTTTAATACTTGTAAGTATATATCCCATATCACTTTTATAAGCACCAGCATTCATATAAACTGCTCCACCTATTGTACCAGGTATACCAGCAGCAAACTCCATACCAGTTAGACCTAATCTAGATACTCTTAAAGCAAGTTTATTTAATGGATATCCTGCACCTACTACTATTTTATTATTTATTATATTTAAATGATTAAAATTATCTAATTTAATTATTACTCCATTATATCCAGAATCATTAAATATAACATTAGATCCATTACCTAATACCATATATTTAATATTTTTTTCTTTTAAGTATGATAAAAGAGTAATTAAATTGGTTTCATCTTCAGGTATAACTGCACATATAGCTTTACCACCTACTTTATAAGTAGTGTGTTCTTTTAAAGTATAATCTTCTAATACTTTACCTACATGAAGTTCCTTTATTTCTTTGATTATATTCATATTTACTTCCTATCTATTAACTTTTTGATACTGTCATAAATAATTTGTGCGGAATTATCTACTTTTAATGTTTTTAATCCTTTTTTCATCTCATTTAATTTTTTATCATCATTTATAATACTATCTATTTTTCTAACTAAGATATCACCGTTTAAATCTTTTTCTTCTACTAAAATAGCAGCATTATTGTTAACTAAATCTAATGCATTTTTAAATTGATGATTATTTGGTACATATGGACTAGGTATAAGTATACTAGGTAAATCTAGAGCTATTATTTCGCTTAAAGTAGAAGCACCTGCTCTAGTTACTATTAAATCTGTATTTTTCATTATTCTAGTCATTGAATCTATATATGGAACTACTTTAACATTACTTGGAAACTTATTTTTACTTATTTCTTCATAATAGTTATTACCTGTTACATATAATACTTCATAGTCTTTATTATTAAATAGTTTCATAGTATCTATTAAAAATTCATTTACTTTGTATGAACCTAAAGATCCCATAACAAATAATACTAATTTTTTATCTTTAGATAATTTTAATTCACTCTTATTCATAGCAGGCTTCTTTAATGCATCTTCACTACATGGATTTCCAGCAAATATTGTCTTTTCTTTTGGAAATTCATTTATATTTGATTTAAAAGATACACCTATTAAATCTACTATTTTTGATAAAGTTAAATTAGCTTTACCAGCAACGCTATTTTGTTCATGAATAAATGTTTTAATCCCTAGAGAATGAGCAGCCATTATTACTGGTACAGTAACATAACCACCTACTCCAATAGCAATATCAGGATTAAATTCTTTTATTATTTTTTTACATTCTTTTTTAGCCTTAATTAAACATTTAATAGTTTTAAAATTTTTAAATAAGTTTTTTCTATTAAAGCCATAAATTTCTATAGATTTAAATGGAATACCATGTTTTGGAACAACATCTTTTTCCATGCGATTATGTGTTCCAATATATAAGAATTCACTATTTGGTTCTATTTCTTTTATTTTATTTATAATAGCAAGTGCTGGATAAATATGACCACCAGTACCACCTGCACTTATAACTACTCTCATTATATCACCTATACCCATTATACCATAATTATATTCAAAAACAATAATTAATATAAATTAAAAGACTCGAAATATGTAAACTCGAGTCTTATTATTAAAAACCACTTCTTTTAAATAATTTTTCCATTTCCTCTTTTGTATAGCAAATAGTTGTAGGTCTACCATGTGGACAATTAAATGGATTTTTGCATTTTCTTAAATCATTTATTAAGTTTTCCATCTCTTCCATAGTAATAGCAGTATTAGCTTTAATAGACATTTTACAAGCCATTGTAGCAGCTACATTATCATTAAACTTATCTAAATCAAAATTCTTTTCTTTAGCTATTACAAGTTCTAAAATTTTTTTAATAGAATTATCTTCATTACCTTTTGGTAACCATACTGGATGAGATTTAACTATTACTGAATTAATACCAAACTCTTCTATTTCAAAATTTAATTCTCTTAAAAAGTCAAAATTTTCTTTTAGTATTATATATTCAGAACTAGTATATTCTATAGTCAAAGGGAATAACATAGGTATACTTTCTTTCTTTTTACTATTTAATTTATCTTTAACTATTTCATAATTAATTCTTTCTTTAGCAGCATGTTGATCTATTATGTACATTCCTATTTCATTTTGACAAATGATATAAGTACCGTGTACTAAACCTATCGGATACATAACTGGCATAATTTCTTGTTCTTCTACTATTTCAATATGTTCTTCAACTTCTATTAAATCTTCATTAATTACATATTCTTCTTCTACTTCTTTAACTATAGGAATATCAAAATCTAATTTTATTTCTTCATAAGTTTTCATTTCTTTAACAATTTCTTTTTTTTCTTCTATCTCAGGAATTAAAGTTTGTTTCTTTAGTTTATCTTTTATTGTACTAGAAACAAGATTTAATAACTCCTCTATATTTCCAAACTTAATATCCATTTTAGTAGGATGTATATTAACATCTACTAAAGAAGTATCTACTGTAATATTTAAAACTACTACAGGATAATAATTATCTGGTTTGTATGTGTGGTAGGAATCATTAATTGTTCTATTTAATTCACTATTTCTTACTATTCTACCATTAACTATTGTTACTATACTATTTCTATTTGTTTTATAAACTTCAGGTAAACTAATATATCCATCTATTTTATAATCACTATTAGAACTATTTATTTCAAGCATCTTTTTAGCAACATTTATACCAAATATATTTTTAATACATTTAAGTAAATTATTACTTCCATCAGTCTTAAGTAATTCTTTACCATCATTACTTACTATAAATCTAATTTCTGGATGAGATAGAGCTATTTTATTCATATAATCCATTATATTAGCAAGTTCTGTATATAAACTTTTTAAATGTTTAAGTCTAGCAGGAGTATTAAAAAATAAATCTTTAACACTTATAATAGTACCTACTCTAGCATCACTATTTTCAACGTTTATAACTTTACCACCCTTAATATTTACATGGGTACCTACATCACCTTTAGATGTATATAAATCAACATTAGTTACTGATGCAATACTAGCTAAAGCTTCACCTCTAAAGCCTAGAGTATGTATGTGGTATAAATCATCTTCATCAATTATTTTACTTGTAGCATGTCTATTAAATGCCATAACCGCATCATCTTTATCCATACCAATACCATTATCAATTACTTTTATTTCTTTTATACCAGATTCTTTTAATTCTACTTTAATCTCAGTAGCTTTCGCATCTATACTATTTTCTACTAATTCTTTTACTACAGATGAACACCTTTCAACTACTTCACCAGCAGCTATTTTATTAGAAAGTATTTCATCCATTATCTTTATTACTGCCATAAAATCACCAATAATATTATATAATAAATAATATTTAAAAACTAGTATTAAAGAAAAAAATCAAGAAAAATCTTGATTAAATTATTTCATTTATTATATTAGGCTTACTTAATACTTCAATAAGTTTATCTATTTCTTCTTTAGTATTATAGAAATATAAACTCATTCTGCAAGTATTCTTAATACCTAAATCATCTTTTAATATTTTAGCACAATGATTACCTGCTCTTACACATATATTATATTTATTTAAATATATAGCAAGGTCTTGAGCAAATATACCATCAATATTAAATGTTATTATACTACTTTCTGCTTCTTTATTATATATAATTATATCTTTAATATTTTTTAATTTTTCTAAAGCATATTCTTTTAAATCTTTTTCTTTTTGTTCTATATTTTTTATACCTATTTTGTTTAGATAATTTATAACACTTCCAAAAGCAATAACATCTGCTATATTAGGAGTTCCCGCTTCGAGTACATATGGCATTTTTTTGTATTCTCTTGTCACGTCAAATTCAAAAGAAGTATTCATGCCACCACCATATATAATAGGATTAATGTCGTTTAATAATTCTTCTTTAACATATATTACTCCTACTCCTGTAGGTCCACACATTTTATGAGCAGAGAAAGCTAAGAAATCCATATCTAAATTTTCTACATCTATTTTCATATGTGGAACTGATTGAGCTCCATCTATAACTACTTTTATATCTAACCTGTGAGCATATTCTATTATTTCTTTAATAGGTCTAATATCACCTACTACATTTGTTATATGAGCAATACTTATAACTTTAGTATTAGGAGTAATTGCTTTTTTTACATTTTCTAAAGTAACTTTATGATCTTTATCTAAATCAATATAATTAACTTTAATACCAATATCATCAGAAAGTTCAAACCAAGGAAGTATATTTGAAGCATGTTCTGCTTTAGTAAGTAATACTTCATCATTTTTATTTAAATTATGTTTAAAATAACCAAATACTATTTTATTTAAAGAATCAGTACAATTGTTAGTAAAAGCTATTTGATTAGCACTTTTAGCATTTATAAAGTCTTTAACCAATTCTCTAGTGTTTTCATACATAGCATTTACTTTTAAACTAATATCATAATCTCCTCTATGTGCATTAGCACTATAATTATTATAATAATCAGTCAAACTATCACTTAAAATATATGGTTTTAAAGTAGTAGCGCCATTATCAAAATAAATTATATTACTTTTTAATATAGGAAAATCTTCTCTATTCAAGAGTTTCACCTCCAATACTTTTCTATATTTTTATTTATCTCCTTTAACATTTTTTTATTATCAATATCACTTGTTAAAAATCCACTAATTAATAATTTTAATGCAGTATTATAATCTATACCTCTACTTTGTAAATAGAACATTTCTTCATCACTAAATTTACCTATTAAGGCTGAATGAGATGCTTCTACATCATGAGAGTCTATATAAAGATTAGGCATAATTTCACTTTTATTATTAGTTAAATTAATTATTCTATTATTTTGATTAACTACACATCCAGTAATATCTTGTGGTACAAAAGATGATACTTGATAAATAATTAAACCATCTTTAACACATACACCATTATTTTTTATATTACTAACTGTATTTTTAGCATCATGAAATATGTGATAATCGTATGTTTCTTTTTTATTACTTATAGTTTTAAAATTATAATCTATTCTAGCATTCTCACCATTTAGTCTAGCTATTACCATTTCTTTTATACTTTTAATATTTTGAAACTTAAATATATTTATATTAGAATCTTTTTCTAAATTATATTTATATTGTACTTTACCACTATCACCTTTAGTAATTATGTTTAAATCTAAATTTACACCTTCTAAAACACTTATACTAAAGTTTAATTTAGTGTCTTCTTTTAATTTAATTTCTATATCTAAATCAGAATCTTTTGTTACTACTATTTTTACTTCATTTATACCAAATATACATTCTTTTCTATAATACTCTATATGTATATTTTTAGATACATTAGCGAGTTCTAATATATCTCCAACTACTTTTATTTTATTCATTTTTAAATTTTTCCTTTATAGCACATACACCAATAGAAGTAACTTTTTTTGTATTTATATTTTGAAATCCTTTTTCTTCAATTTCTTTAACTAACGAATAATCTCCAGTTTTAACTATTTTACCTTCACTAATTATATGTACATGTGTAGGTTTAACATAATCAAGTAGTCTTTGATAGTGTGTTATTAAAAGGATTCCTGGATTATAAGATTTATAGTAATTCATAATAGATTCACCTACTATTTTTAAACTATCTACATCTAATCCTGAATCTATTTCATCAAGCATTACTAAAGATGGTTTTAACATATACATTTGAAGTATTTCATTTTTCTTTCTTTCTCCACCACTAAATCCTTGATTTATTCCGCGATGAATCATATCACTTTTCATATCTAACATTTCTACACTATTATCTAATTCTTTAATAAAGTCAAATAATTTAAAATTTTCTTTTTGTCTAATACTTAAAGCACTTCTTAAAAAGTCTGCATTAGTAACACCTTCTATTTCCATAGGTAGTTGCATTCCTAAAAATATTCCTAATCTACTTCTTTCATCAACACTCATTTCATTTATTAAAGTATTGTTATAATAGATATTACCCTTTTCTATAGTATAGTTAGGATCGCCCATAATAACTTTAGTTAGTGTGCTTTTACCTATACCATTAACACCCATTAATACATGGATTTCTCCTTCATTTATAGTTAAATTAAAGTCATTTAATATTACTTTATTTTCTACTGAAACTTTTAAATTTTCTATTAATAATTTATTCATAAACTTCATCTCCTTAAATATTATACTAAAGAAAAATAAAAAAAGGAATAATTTACTATTTTATTTGTTTAAAAATAGAAAAAATATTCATAATATCATGAATATTCGCAGTATTCATGCAAAAAAGAGCTTGTGCTCTTTTTAATTAATTGACAACTATTATAAAGTTTGTTATAATGAATATGTCAAGGAAACTTGCATATAATTAAAAGGAACACTTAATACATCATGTTGAGTGTTGCCAATAAATTGGGTTCACCTAATTCAATGCGTTTGAGTTAGGTGATTTTCTTTTCATATTAAGACTACAAATAGTAGTAATACTAATAGCAAGATAAGTATGATTAGAGAAAAGATTAACAAATCCTTCTTAAACATAATATTGCCTCCTTCCTTTCAGAATTTGGCAATCACCCAACTATTAAATGTTCCATATATATTATAGCAAATCCTTAGTACACATTCCAACAACTTTATTCATTATTTGTATAATATTTTTAATAGTGACAATACTATAAATATTTGATACAATATTTAAGGAGATGATAGTATGAGTTGTATATTTTGTAAAATTGCAAACAAAGAAATACCAAGTTTTAAAGTTTATGAAGATGATATAGTTTATGCTTTTTTAGATGTTAATCCTGATAGCGATGGACATACTCTAATAATACCTAAAAAACATTTTACTGATTTAGATGATATTGATTTAGAAACTTTAAATCATATCAATAAAGTATCTAAGAAAACAAAAAAATTATTAGAAGAAAAATTAGGTTGTATAGGAATATCTTTACTTCAAAATAATGGAAGTGCTCAAGAAGTTAAACATTACCACTTACACTTAAAACCTTATTACGAAGGAATTAAAACAATGGAATTAGTAAAATATCCAGAAAACATAAAAGTTCCTAAAGAAATATTTGAACAACTAAAAAGCGAGAATTAACTCGTTTTTTTATTTTATTATAAATTGATTAAACCCATCAAAAAAGCAACTATTTAATAGCCGCTTTTCTTGAGAAATTAAGTCTTCCGCGTTTATCATAACCCATGCATTTAACTATAATTTCGTCTCCTTCTTTAACTATATCAGTTACTTTTTCTACTCTTTCAGTATTTAATTCAGATATATGAACCATACCTTCACATCCAGGCCAGATTTCTACAAAACATCCAGCATCAATTATTTTAACAACTTTACCATTGTAGATTTTTCCTTCTTCTGGAGTTCTAACTATATCTTTAATCATATTAGCAGTTTTTTCAATAATTTCTTTTGATGTGTGGTAAATAACTACTCTACCATCATCTTCTAAATCAACTTTAACTGCATTTATATCATTAACAGCAGTAACATTACTTGCTTCTAATATAATTCTAGTAATAGTTTCTCCACCTTTACCAATAACTTCTTTGATTTTTAATGGGTCAATCATGAATGTTACTGTTTTTGGAGCATACTTACTAACTTCTTTACGAGGTTCTGGTATTTGAGTTGTTATCTTATCTAATATTTCCATACGAGCAACTTTAGCTTGAGCTAAAGCTTCTTTTAATATATCTTTAGTTATACCTTTAATTTTTATATCCATTTGTAAAGCACATATACCATCTTTAGTACCAGCAACTTTAAAGTCCATATCTCCTAAGTGGTCTTCCATACCTTGAATATCTGTTAAAATTGTATAATCATCACCATAAGTAATTAATCCCATAGCAATACCAGCAACAGGAGCTTTTATAGGTACACCAGCAGCCATTAAACTCATACATCCAGCACATATACTTGCTTGAGATGATGAACCATTAGATTCAAGTATTTCAGATACAACTCTTATTGTATATGGAAATTCATCTTCAGAAGGAATAACTTGAGCTAAAGCTCTTTCTCCTAGTGCACCATGTCCAATTTCTCTTCTACCAGGAGCACCATATCTACCAGTTTCTCCAACTGAGAATTGTGGGAAATTGTAGTGTAACATAAATCTTTTTTCAGTTTCTAAATCAAGTCCATCAAGTATTTGATGTTCTCCTAAAGCGCCTAAAGTTGTAACGCTTAAACTTTGAGTTTCACCACGTGTAAATAAAGCTGACCCGTGAGTTCTTGGAAGTAAATCAATATCAGTTGAAATCGGTCTAATTTCAGTCATTGCTCTTCCATCTGCTCTTTGTTTTTCTTTAACAACTATAGTTCTAAATATTTCATATTCAATTTCACCAAATACTAATTTTACAGAAGTTAATAATTTCTTTAATTCTTCATCATCTAAATCACTATTTTCTTCTTCATATTTAGCAACTACTTCTTCTTTTAATGTATCAATAGCATTATATTTAGTTAATTTATCTTTAATTCTTAAAGCTTCATCTAATCTTTCAGTGCAGTATTCAGTAACACCTTTTCTTACTTCATCAGATATTTCTAATACTTCGTATTCCATTTTTTCTTGACCAACTTCAGCCATTATTTCTTTTTGGAATGCACAAAGTTCTTTTATTGCTTCATGACCAAACATTAAAGCTTCTAACATATCATCTTCTGATACTTCTTTACTACCTGCTTCAACCATGTTTATTGCATCTATAGTACCAGCTACAGTTAATTCTATATCAGAAAGTTCTGCTTGTTCAACAGTTGGATTTATTACAAATTCTCCATTAACTCTTCCTACTTTAACTCCAGCAATTGGACCATCAAATGGTATCTTTGAAATACTAGTAGCAAGTGATGAACCAAACATAGCAGCCATTTCTGGTGAATTATCTGGATCAACTGATAATATAGTATTTACTATTTGTACTTCGTTTTTAAAGTCTTCTGGGAACATTGGTCTCATTGGTCTATCTATCATACGTGCAGCTAATGTAGCAGCATCTGTAGGTCTAGATTCCCTTTTAATAAATCCACCAGGTATTTTACCTACTGAATATAATTTTTCTTGGTATAAAACCATTAACGGGAAGAAATCACTTAATACGTTTGCAGTTTTACTTACTACTACAGTCGATAAAACTACTGTATCTCCATATCTTACTACAACAGCACCACTAGCTTGTTTAGCAAGTTCTCCTGTTTCTACTACTAATTTTCTTCCTCTAAAATCTAATTCGAACGTTTTTTTCATATTTTACTCCTCCCTTAATTCAAATTAAAGACACTCAAAAAAGAGTGTCTACGATTTATTAAATTTTTTTATTTTCTTAATCCTAATTCTTTAACTACTTTACGATATCTAGTAACATCGTTTTTAATTAAATAATTAAGTAAGCTTTTTCTTTGACCAACTTTATGAAGTAATCCTCTTTTAGAGTGATTATCATGTTTGTGTTCTTTGAAGTGTGCAGTCAAAGTATTAATTTCTTCAGTTAAAATAGCTATTTGTACTTCTATAGATCCTGTATCATTAGCATCTTTTCCAAACTTTTTAACTAATTCTGCTTTTCTTTCTTTTGTTAAAGCCATGTTCATTCTCCTCTCTTAAATATTTGCTTATAACCTAGTGAAAAATCGGAGATTTTCCCCACCAAGAAATAAGTACATTAATAATATACACTATTTTTTAAGTTTATGCAATACTAAACCTTTATTTTTTCATTTTTTAATTCTATATGTATTCTTTGAATAACAGCCATTGTCATAATAAGTGATAATGTGAAACTACCACCATAACTTAAGAATGGGAGTGGTACCCCTGTAAGTGGTATTATACCAAATAGTCCACCTAAGTTTATTAATATATGTAAGAAGAAGTAAGTTGCTACTCCAATACAAGTATATCTATGAGTCATTCTTCTTGTTGTCATAGAAAGTTTGAGTATTCTATATATTATTATTAAATAAGCAACAAATATTAAGCCACAAACAACTACTCCATTTTCTTCAGCAATTATTGCAAATACCATATCTGTATGTGGCTCTGGAATATATGAATATTTTTGTGTACTTTTACCTAATCCTACTCCAGTAAGTCCACCATTATTTATGGCTATAAATGCATTACATACTTGATATCCTGTATCTTCATATTTAGAACAAGGATTAAAGAAATTATTAAGTCTTGATGTTTGAGCATCCGACAATATATATCCTGAAATAGAAAGCCTTACTAAAAGAAGTATTGCGATCGCTCCTAAAGATATAAGACTTGCTTTTATTTTTTCCGATCTAGTTATTGGACTAAATATATACATTACAGCAAATATTCCAAATAATATCATAGCTGTACCTAAGTCCTTTTGTAAGAATACTATACCTGGAAATATTAATCCAAAGCCTATTATTTGCCATATAATCATATCATGTTTTTCTTTTGGGTCTTTTAATTTATAATAGTTTTTTCTAAATAATAAAGACATAGCTAGTATAAGTGTCGGTTTTGCAAGTTCACTAGGTTGAATCTTCATAAAACCTAAGTTAATCCAGTTATTAGCACCTCTAGTAGCAACCCCTTTAAGTATTAAGAATAAATTCATACCAAATACTACTATATATATAAATGGTAACCATTTTTTATAATCTTTAGTTTCTATTTTTAATACTATTAAAAAAGCTATCAAACTAATTATAAGTATTATTACATGCTTAAAAAAGTAATAAAACATATTAGCATCTGCATTAACTACAGCTTCCCTACTTGATGCGGTTACTATATTCAAAGAACCAAATACTATCAATATTAAAGATGTAAAAAATAAAACTTTATCCATATCGGTAAAAGTCCTAATAGCTTTTTTTATTGGTCTCATATATTCACCTACTCTAAATATATAATAACACATATTTATTTTTTTAACAAGATGGGTATTTTTAATTAACACATTTCTTAAAATATAATATGATATATTGACTAGATTGGAGGTAATTTATGTATTATTACGGTGGATACCAAGGATAACTACGATGTTCTTTAAAAGTAATCTAAGTTTTTTAAAAATTCCATAGGAATTCAATTTTTCTTTTGTTATTTTCTTTTATACCAAGTTTTATTTCACTAATAAATTCATGAACTATTTCATAATTTAAAGTTTCTATCTTATTATATTTTTTTATTATAGAATCTTTAACTTTTATTTTATCCCTTTTTTCATATATTAAGTTTATTTCATTATCAATTATAAATAACCTTTCGTTAATTTTTTCAAGTTCTTCTTTATATTCATTTTTAAATATAAAATATTCTTCAGTATCTATTAATCCGTTTAACTTACTTTCATATAGTTCTTTACTATATTTTTCTTTTTTTAACTTTGATTTTAATAATTCTTTT
>JAZRAM010000075.1:0-8018 GCA_045634565.1 Bacilli bacterium | reverse complement strand
ATTAATAATTTTTTATTCGTATACATGTTACATCTCCTTACAATTAATCTAATATTATTTCTTCTAAATCTTGCTTATTATTAAAGTCCTCTAGTATAGAAGTTAATTCTTCAGATATTTTTTTATTTATATTTGTTATTGAACTACCATTTTTTATGCATTTAATAAAAGTAACGAGTTCATTTCTAATACCTTCTCCATCTAATTGGTAAAAATGACGTTTATTATCGTTAGAATCTTCAAATCTCACTTCAAAATAATCGGTTTTCCACCAAGGTGCTGGAACATAAATATACCCTTTAGTACCAGATATAATAAGTTCACCTTCAGATTTAACACCCTTACCTAATTTTATTGTAGCTACTGCACCTTCATAATATAAATCTATTTTAGTAAATAAATCAAAATTTAATTCTTTATCTAAATAATAACTAGAAAAATGTTTATTTTTATAATCAGTACCTAAAAGAGATAAAACTGGCAGAAGTGCGGTTGGTCCCCATTCGCAAAAACTACTAGGTTTAGTAATCATGGTATCTTTTGGTGTTTCATTTAATTCTTTTAAACTTGTACAAGTAGAATCGATAGAAACAATTTTTCCTATAGCTCCTGTTTTCGCAAGTAGCATAAGTCTACTAAAAGCCGTTGAATAAGCTGTTTTTAAAGCCTCCATAAAAATTAAATTATTAGCAGCTGCTTTTTCGTATAATTTTATACAGTCATCTTTTCTTAATGATATTGGAGATTCACATAAAACATGTTTTTTTAAATCAAGAGCTTCATTAGCATATTTAAAATGGTCATTTACAGAAGATGCTATATATATGGCATCTACACTATTTAAAAAATCATTGTAATCTTCATAAATCTTTATATTTTTACTAACAGCAAAATCTATTATATTTTTATCATCCGAAAAAATTGAAGTAGCAGTTATTCCATTTGCATAATAAGATTCATTTATTATTTTTTCTATTATTTTATTATTCCCTACTATTCCCAACTTAACTTGAAAATTATTAGTTCTAATTTCTGTACTAGAAACACCTTCTGTTCTATCTAGATAAGTAACTTCACAATATTCTTTTAAATAATCAAATTTACCTACCCAATCTGATCCAACAGTAAAAATATCTACTCCATATTTAATAATATCATCTATTTTTTGACCTTCATATTCTTCAATTATAATTTCATCTGCAAGTCCTGTAGACTTAACATTCTCTATTCTTTCTATTAAAGATTGTTGTACGTTGATTTTACCTCTTCTCTTATCAAAGTCATCAGCAGTTACTCCAACTATTAAGTAATCTCCTAATGCTTTCGCTCTTTCTAATAATCTAATATGACCATAATGTAGTAAATCATATGTACCATATGTTATAACTTTTTTCATAAAATACTCCTTTATTTTTTTCTGTGTTCAAATATTATATCTGTACTAAATACAAATATCATAAGCCCTAATAACAATACACTATATATTATATATCCAATATTTTTATCTACTAAAAGCCATATTATAGAAGCTGTACTAAATAAAGCTGTTATAATATAAATAACTATTACAGTACCTCTTACTCCATAATTTCTTCTAAGTAATTGATGGTGAAAATGGCTCTTATCAGGAGTCCCTATACTTTCTCCTTTTAATTTTCTTCTTATCATCGCACATAGTGTATCAAGAATAGGTACAATTAATATAGATAATGGAATTATAATTGAAATACTTATTATAGTTTTAAACCCTAAAAGAGTTATTACTGATATTATAAATCCTAAAAACATTGAACCAGAATCGCCCATAAATATACGAGCTGGATGGAAATTATGTACTAAAAATCCTAAAGTAGATCCAAACATAATAAATGTTAATACTACAGACAAACCAATTCTTCCTTGACAATAAGCAATTATTCCTATAGTAAGAAAGAATATAGAACTAATACCACCTGCAAGTCCATCTAATCCATCTATTAAATTCAGACAATTTATGCATCCTAATATAAATAAAATTGTTATTGGATATGCCCAAAAATCAAAGTTAATATACATTCCAAAAAAACTAACATCTCTTAAGAGTAAATCTCCATATATTACAACTATTAAAGCTGCTACAAATTGACAAATCAGTTTGTGAGAAGCCTTCATAGGTTTAATATCATCTATTATCCCTGTAATTAGCAATACAAAACTACCAATAAGTATTGCATTCATTGTTGGAGTTTGTTCACCAAATATCATATATCCAAGTAAAAAACCGCCATATATACCAAGTCCACCTAATCTAGGCATAGGTTTAGAATGTACCTTTCTTTTATCAGGTATATCCATAGCCCCTACATGTTTAGCAACATTCTTTATTATAGGTATTACAAGTGCAACAAATACAAAAGGTATAAAAACCATTAAAAGTATTGTTGTTAAATTAATCTGATTCATTTCTATCACCTATTCAATTATAACACATTTACATCCTTTTATAAAGTTTTTGCACGTAATTTTAAAAAAACTGTCGAGATTTGTAAATAAAACTTTATTTTTTTATATATTTAAGTTATAATTATTATGGTGATAATATGGCAAAGAAAAGATTAGATTTATCAGATATTAAAGAAAATGATTTAGATAAGACTTCTACATTTACAGATTTAATGACTAGAAGTGAAAGAAAAAATAGAAAAAAAGAAAAATTAGAAAAAAATATTCTTGAAATGAATAACAATGATATTGAAGATATGGTTGAAGAAAGAAAAAAAAGCACTAAAGACTTAACTATAGATTTAGAAAAAGCAAAAAAAGAATATAAAAAAGAAATAAGTAAAGATGAAGAATTAGGTAAAACCCAAATACTTGAACTTACTAGACAAATGAAGTTTAATTTTGAAGAAACTAAAAAAGAAAATAGTAATAAAAAGAAAAATGGAGTTACCCTATTAAATATAATTGGTATTACTAACCTATTTTGTATTGGATATTATATATATTTATTAACATTTACAAATTATCAAGATAGTGAATCCAATTATTTAATTACAGGCGGACTTATAGTTTTATTAGTATTCTTATTTGGACTTTCAGTTGTTACTAATAAAGGTGCAAGTAAATTTTTTAAAGTACTTAATATATTAGCAATCTTAGGTTTTATAGCATTCAATGTTTATACAATTTTATACTAAAAAGAACGAATTATTTTTCGTTCTTTATTTTATTATATTTATTTACTTCAATAAGTAAGAATAACATACTTAAGAAACATACACAACTTAGTACTAATACGATAGATAAATATCTATCTTTTTCTTTTGTAAGTTTATCTATCATAGTTGTATCGTATCTTTGTATTGTATATTCTTCTGAATCATACATATAAAAATCTTTATTTCCTGTATTTAAATTAATACCATAAACTATATAATATACACTATTATCATCAAACTTATATGCTTTAACTTCCTTCTCATTTATTGTTATGGTAGTTTCTTTTAATCCCTTTGGAACATCTACTGCATCTAATAAAAATATTTTATTGCTATTAAAATTTAATTCTTGATATTTAGTATATTTACCACTATCTAAATCATAAATAAATAACTCTACTATACCTTCCTCATCTTTCAATCCAACAACTGTATAATCGGTTATTTCATTATAGAATGCAGGTATTTCTTCATTATTTATAACTACTGTAGTTTCAGTAAAATTATCAGGCGCAGTTAAAGCAGATTTTCTTTTTACTACAGTATATTTTTTATTATTAATTTCTACATTTATAGGATTTATTTCTTTTACATTAGCAATTATTTTATAAGTTCTAGTATTCCCGTTTTGTGCAGTTACAACTAATTCTATAGTATTGCTTCCTTCTACTACAGAAATTTCACCACCACCAATTAAACTAGCTGTACTATCTTCTACTGCTGCATTTACTTTTATAGATTCAACTGTACTATCAAGTTCAACTGTATATTCTAATGTTTCTTTATCAAATGATGGACTTAATTCATATCCATCTACAGATAAACTTTTTAAATAATTATTTTTAGAATAAGACGCTTCTATTTCTGCTTGAGTTTTTATACTTATAGATTTACTACCTTTACTTACACTCATCAAAGATTCGTCAAAGGCATATACTTCAGCATTATTTACATAAACTTTTGCAGTACCACTTTTAAGTGCTTTAAAATTGAATGTATAAGTTTTTGAAGTTTGACCTCTACCACTTACATACCCTACTGATCTTTGACCACTTTCAGCAGTAGAAGATGTCATTCTTAAAAGAGATGTATCATAACCAATTGAAAAGTCCCATGATCCTAAACTTGTAGAAGAAGAAAGAGTTACAGTTACTTTTACTGTATTTCCTACTACTACACTACTATTACTTTTAACACTTATTGTAGCACTAGCTGCTTTAATATTTGTATTTAAAAGAAATATTGACAAGAAAAGTGTTAAAGATAAACTAAATAATTTAATATACTTTTTCATATTACCTCCTATTGCTTAATACTACTAACACCTAATATATGTTTTTGTATTATAAGTAAATCTAATGGATTTGTTTTACCATCATTATTAGCATCCCCTGCTTTAAGGTATGCGCTAGATAAATCAGTAACATCTAATATATGTTTTTGAACTTTAAGTAAATCTAGTGCATCTATTTTACCGTTACCACTTGTATCTCCTCGTATAACTATTGTATATTTTTTTTCTTCTCCAGCACTTGTTATACTTATTTTATCTCCAGTAGCTAAAGATTTGTTTGTTTTAACTGTTCCATTAGAGTCTGTTACTATTACCGCTGCTTCTGGATTTAATGATTTTACCTTTTCTATTAATGTTTGAGAATTAGTATCTATTTGAAATCCACTAAAATAAGTTCCATCTGATTTTACCCCACTATTACTAACTATTTCATCTACTGTAGGTTCACCAGAGGTATTTTTGCTTCTAACTATATTTAAATTATATGTTTTTTTAGCTCCATTTTGGGCAGTAACAACAATTGAAATTTTATTATCACCAACTACTAAATCTTTTTTACCAGTATTAGCAATAATAGCATTTGAATTAACAGTACTTGCTGTTATATCTGCCACTTTAACATCATATGAAACGTGATATGTATAATCAATTTTTGCTCCATCAAAACCATCTATATTTGTATTATTTACTTTTATTGAACTTAAATAATTATTAGGATTTCCTTGATTTGGAAGTGCACTAACGGCATCTGGCATATTTTTATATACTGGAATTGAAAATACAAAATTAGAATCTAGTATTTCCATATTATAATAAGATTTGAATACTTTTTTAGATTCAGAAGAAGGCGCTATTATAGCAGTTTGATATTGATGAGAAAATAAATCCCAATAAGTAGAAACTACATTGAATTTTTTTAAATAACTACTATATTGCCCTTTTGTTATATATTTATCGCCAATAAACTTTGCTCCACCTTTGATAGCTTTTGCCATTGAATCCCAAGGCCTATCGAATGAAGTTTCATCTCCACCTGCTCCACCCATGGCGTAAACTACACTGTTTTGAGCTGGAGATGAATCTGTTCCTGCACCTATATTATATACATTATAAAAACCACCATTTATCCATTTACCCCTTAAAGATGGATATTTATTATTATATGTACTATAAGTAAACCCTTTACCATTAACAGCAACGCTACCTCCACCTACTTCTTGAAACGCAAGTGCAGATAAATAAACACTACTAACTCCACTTTCAGTTGCAGCATCCATAAAATCATTCGCATAATCCTTTAAAAAATTATCTCCAAGAATTGCTTTGACACCTTCTAATGTTTGTATATTAGGATTAGACTGTAATGATTCAAACTGAAATATATACATATCGTTTAAGAAATTTCTAGGATCCATGTAATGCGCAACAGTTTCTTTACTAGCAGCATACCAACTACTACCTTCAAGTACAGCAAAAGTATCTGTATAATAATTATATGAACCCCCAAGAGTTGATCTATAACCTTCATCACCTTGAATTAAGCTCATACCAACACTACTTTCCACATTTACTGCATAATTCCAATCTAAATTCGTCTCTATGGCGTTAAAACTCCAATTAGGATGAGCACTCTTCATTACAGCTAAACTCTCCCAATAACTACTAGGAAACCCTTCATTTCTAAACTCAGTTTTTAAAGTTTCAGTTAATGCAGTTTTAGGATTAATTAGCGCATCATTACAAAAGTATCCATAATATGTATTGTTATTTTGTGGAAATATATATTTAATATAGACATAGTGATCTTTACAATAAGTTGTATTTTTTGTAGGTATGGTTTTTTTACTTTCAACTACAGTAACTTTATCCCCTGTATCAAACCAAACAACACCTGATACATATGAATTTATATTTTCATTTCTATAAAAACATTTACCAGTAGCTTTTGAATATAATTCACACTTACTACCAGCCGGATTAACTACTATAGCTTCATAATCAGCTTTTACATCATTTATAAATAAAAATGATGATATAACAAAAATTAATATAAATACATATTTATATAAACTTTTCATTATACCACCTACCTTCACATTACATTATATCAAAAAAAGGTAAGTTTGTACACCCTACCCATATAATTTACCAAAACTTTACAGTGTAAAAATTTTTATTTTTTTACTACCATATTTCTTATCTTTAATTAGTTTTAATTTGTCATTTTCTATATTCTCAGTTTCATATTCACAAACTACTATACCATTTTCAGTTAATAGATTATATCCAACTATTTTATCCAAACAATCCGTAATTAAATTTAATTTATATGGTGGATCTAAAAATATTATATCAAACTTAATATCACTATTTTTTATAAGCTCTAATGCATTTTTATAATCACTTTTCATAATATGAATATTTTCATTCATACCACTTGTATTTTTCTTTATTATATTTATTAACTCTATGTTATTATCTATAAAATATACTTCACTTGCTCCATTACTTAAAGCTTCTATACCTAGTGAACCACTACCAGCAAACAAATCTAATACAACACTATTCTTTATATTATTTTGTATTATTCCAAATAAAGATTCTTTTACTCTATCCATAGTAGGCCTAGTACCATCTATATCAAATCCAATTAAATTTTTACCTTTATATTTACCACTTATAACTCTCATGTAATCACCAATATAATTATAACACAGTTTATGAATTTAAAGAAGAAATAATAGCACTTACCATTTCAAATGTAGAGAGAGCTTTATTTATTTTATCACTTGTTCTTAATTTATAATTGGTTTTCATCTCTTCTACAAATATATTAAACATGTCAGGATCTCTATTTAAAGTTTTGTACCAATGAGAGTTTTCATGAAGGTATTTAATAAATAAAGGATTACTTTTTAATTTAAATTGTAAATCTAAAGTCATTAGTCCTCAAAATGTTTATATAAAGGTCTAGGTTTATAAGTAGATTGGGTAGATTCACTACTAGAATCCTTTTTAGAAAAATCTTGAACTACACCTAATACTCTTTGTACATTTCCAATTCCCTCTTGGATACCATCTAAGTCTACATTTTTAAACCATTTAACTACTTCACTTAAAGTTAATCCTGTTATCCCAGTTTTTGCTGCAGTTTCTACTGTATTATTTTCTTTTACTTTAGTTTCTTCAATATAATCTTTCCAAACACTTTCTTCTTCACCATATAAATCATACATTTCATAAAATTTTTGCCACGTCATTTCATTATTTTTTACATATTTAATTAGTTTAGGATTGTTTTTTACAAACTCTTTAAATTCTTCTTTTTTCACTATACCACCTATTAAAGTTTATGATTTTTATATTTTTTTATTTATAATTTTTTCTATTTTATTTATAAATAATTCAAACACCAAATCATCTTCTAATTTATTTATAGAAAATGTTTTATTACCTATATGATTTATGGATGCTCCTAAATGATATATATTGCTTCTATCTATTATAAAATATCTATCATGAAA
>JAZRAM010000074.1:0-8088 GCA_045634565.1 Bacilli bacterium | reverse complement strand
TAGAATTAAATGCTTTATTAAAGAATTATTTCTAAAAATGTAAAAAATTAAATTTTTTTACATTTTTTTTAAATTTTACTATTTTTCCTTTTCTGTATACTTAAAACATGCAGTAAACAGTAAACTGTCTGCATGTTTTAAATTACTGCAAAATTTCCTTTACAATTAAGCCAAAACGTGTGTTTGATTACATTTTTTAGGTGTGTTATTATGATTGCGAAAGGAGGGAAGATTGTGCTTAATCAAGCAGTTTTGATAGGGAGAATAGTTAGAGATCCCGAATTAAAAGATACTGAAAAAGGCAAAGTTACTAACATAACTTTAGCTGTTCCAAGATCATTTAAAAACACAAACGGAGAATATGATACGGACTTTATTTCTTGCGTTTTGTGGAAAGGTGTTGCTGAGAGTACTGTTGAGTATTGTAAAAAAGGCGATCTTGTAGGTGTAAAAGGTCGTATTCAAACAAGAGATGTAGAACTTGATGATGAAACACACAAAAAATATGTAGAAGTTATAGCAGAAAAAGTCACATTTTTATCTAGCAAAAGACAAGAAGAAGCAGAGTAAATCTGCTTTTTCTTAATAGATTGGAGTTGATAAAATATGAAGGATTTAATACTTAATTATGATATGTTCGAAAGTATAAAACATATAGATGAATTTGGTTTTGAATATTGGTTAGCAAGAGAATTACAAATAGTACTTGGATACAAGGAATGGAGAAAGTTTGAATTTGTTATAATAAAAGCACAACAAGCCTGTGAAAATAGTAATATTGATGTTTTCAATCATTTTGTCGGAGCCGACAAAATGATAAAATTAGCTAAGAATGCAAGTAGAAAGATTATTGATTATAAATTATCTAGATATGCTTGTTATTTAATTGCTCAAAATGGTGATTCAAGAAAGAAAACTATTGCGCTTGCTCAAACTTATTTTGCTCTTCAAACAAGAAAAATGGAAATAAGTGAGAAAGAATATTATAAGTTAACTGAAGATGAAAAGAGATTATATCAAAGAAACTTGACAAGAAAAGGAAATTATTCATTAAATCAAACTGCTAAAAAAGCTGGTGTTAAAAATTTTGATAAGTTTCATAATTATGGATATAAAGGTTTATATAATGGACTTACTGCAAATGATATTGCAAAAAGAAAAGGATTAAGATATAGAGAAGATATATTAGATAACATGGGAAGTGATGAATTAATTGTGAATTTGTTTAGAATTTCTCAAACTGAACAGAAATTACAAAAAGATAATGTTAAAACTGAGAAGGATGCTAATATGACTCATTATAAAGTAGGAAGTAAGATAAGAGATACTATAAAAGAATTAGGTGGGATTTTACCTGAAGATTTCCAAACTCCAAATAAGAGTTTAAAACAAATAGAAAAAGAAAATAAACTTTTTAATAAAAAATAGATTAAATTATTAGTTAAGTATTAGTTGAAAAATTATTTTTAATATGTTATTATAATTGATGTTTGGAGGTGTTGGTATGTTTAAAAATAATAAAAAATATTATGATGAAGAAATTTATAAAAAGTTTTTGGAAAGTATATTAGTTGATAAAGATATAAAAGAAGAAATATTTAATCAAATTGATATTTTTTCAAGTGAAGGAAAAATAAGTTTTGATGGAAATAATTTATACGGTAAATATATAAATAAAAAAGGAAATGATTATTTAGAAATAAGATATGAAAACCAATATTTTGTTTGTAACTATACTAAATGGAATGGAAGAAATATTGTTAATATAACACAAATAGATTTAAAAAATAAAAACATTAAAATAGACAGAAAAGAAAAAACTGAATACAGTTGTCCTGATAATAAAAATGAAACAAAAATTGAAGAATTTGAAAAAATTTATGGTTCAGAAAATAAATTGATTTATGCAAGTACTTTAAATAAAACAGTATCTTATAATTCTATAGAAAACTCTATAGTATATGAAGATGATAGTTATTGGAAAAATAATTTTGAGTTAGAAAAAAATTGGTATATATCAAATGGTGCTATAATTAATTATAAATTGTTTAAACATTATTTATATGAACAATCTAAAATAGAAGAAAGCTATTCTGTTTGTCCTGGATCTTATAGTGATGGTTTTGGAAGATATTATCATTTTACAAACTTAGATGAAGATTTATTCAAATTATTTATGACAGGTCAAATTACAATAGAACAATTATTAGAACAAAACAAAGAAAATAATAAAGAGAAAGTAAAATAAATGCAGTTATGTAACTGTATTTTTTAATATTTATATGATATACTTATAATAGGTGATGGTATGACAATTATAGATATTATAAATAAAAAAAGAAATAGAAAACAATTAACTAGAGAAGAAATTGAATTTGCAGTTAATGGGTATTTAGATGGTTCAGTTAAAGATTATCAAATGAGTTCTCTTTTAATGGCTATTGTATTAAATGGTATGACAGCTAGAGAAACTATAGATTTAACAGATATAATGATAAAAAGTGGAGATGTTTTAGACTTAAGTAAAATAGACGGAATAATTGTTGATAAACATTCTACTGGCGGTGTAGGAGATAAAGTAACTTTAGTACTTGGACCACTTCTAGCTTCATTAGGAATTAAGATTGCTAAAATGAGTGGTAGGGGATTAGGGCATACAGGCGGTACTATAGATAAACTTGAAGCAATAGAAGGGTTTAACACAAAATTAACAGAAAAGAAATTTATAAAACAAGTTAATGATATAAATATTGCTTTAGTAGGCCAAACTGCTGATTTAGTTCCTGCAGATAAGAAGATATATGCACTAAGAGATGTTACAGGTACAGTAGAATCATTACCTTTAATCGCGTCTAGTATTATGTCTAAAAAGATTGCTAGTGGAGCAGATATAATAATGATAGATGTTAAAGTAGGTAATGGAGCTTTGATGAAAACTATAGATTCAGCAAAAGCACTCGCAAAATTAATGGTTAAAATAGGTAAGGCCTATAGAAAACCTACGATTTGTTTAATAACTAATATGGAAGAACCATTAGGAAATTCAGTTGGTAATTCTTTAGAAGTACAAGAAGCAATTGACACATTAAAAGGTAATGGACCAAGTGATTTACTTGAAGTAGTAATTACTCTTTGTTCAATAATAATAGGAGCTGTAAATAAAATACCTAATGATGAAGCAAAAAACTTATTATTTAAACAATTAAATAATGGTGAAGCTTATAAAAAATTTGAAGAACTTGTAAAAGCACAAGGTGGAAAAATAAATAATATTAAAATATCTGATAAAGTATTTTCTATAAAAAGTGATAGAGAAGGGTATATTAATAATATAGATGCTCTTCATATAGGGGAAATAGCTAAAAAAATAGGTGCTGGCAGAAATACATTAGAAGATAAAATAGATTATGAAGTAGGTCTAGTTTTAAGTAAAAAAGTAGGAGACTATGTTGAAAAAGAAGAAGAATTAATTAAAGTTTATTTAAAGGATAAAGATATTAGTATTAGTGAGATATTAGAATGTTTTACAATAGAAGAAGAATTAAAAAGTAACCCTAAATTAATTTTAGACATAATAAAGTAATGTAAAAAAGTGTCAAGTTTTTGTGTTTTGCTTGAACTTGAAAAAAATATATTATATGCTTAATGTAGAGGTTATAATAAAAGGACGGTGAAGAGTATGATATATCCTTCAATAGATAAATTATTAAATGTAGTAGGTTCTAAATTTTTACTTGTTAATATAGTTTCAAAAAGAGCAAAAGAAATGGAAACAAAAGATTATTATCAATTAAATGAATATAAATCATATAAAAACATTGGAAAATCTTTAGAAGAAATTTCAAAAGGGCTTATACATATTAAAGAAAAGTAGGATTTTTATGAAAAAAATAAAATTTTATTTTAAAAGATTATATGAAATAATAATGACACCAAGCATGTCATATTTACCAGGAAATTTAGCTTTTTTCTTAGTTCTTTCTATCTTTCCTATATTAACATTAATTGGTGTTATAGCATCTAAGTTTTCTTTAGATTTATCAATGATAATAGATTTAGAAGAAATAGTTTTACCTAGTAATTTGTCTGAGTTACTCACATCTTTTGTTCAAGGTAAAGGATTTGATAGTAATATAGGTATCTTTATGATTATAGGTTTCTTTTTAGCAAGTAACGGAGCAGATGCTATAATACTTGCAAGTAATAATCTATATGGATTTCCTAATTCAGATTATTTGAAAAGAAGAATAAAAGCAATATTTATAATTGTTCTAATAATATTATTATTTATATTTATGATGATATTTTTAGCATTTGGGAATAAAATAGTTACCTTATTACTTAGCTATATACAGGATCCAACATTAGTTAAATTGATATATTATTTATTCGTAATATTAAAATGGCCATTCGCATTATTTATAATATTCTTTAACGTTAAATTGATATATACTTTAGCGCCTGATTGGAAAATTATGAGTAAACATACAACTAAAGGTGCGATATTTACAACAATAAGTTGGATATTAGTTGTACAAATATATTCTTTGTGGGTAAATCATTTTTCAAATTATGACTTATTTTATGGAAGTTTATCTAATATAGTAATATTAATGTTAATGATTTATATAATTTCATATATTTTAATAATAGGTATAGCTATTAATGTTAAATCATATGAATATAGAGTAGAAGATTGATTATAATAGTAATGTACTTAGTTACCGAGTACACTAGACTACTACAAAAGGTGACAAAAAAAGATATTTAAAGTATCTTTTTTTCTTATATATCAATAAAATATGGTATAATATATTATAGAATGGAGGAATATTATGACACCACATATAGAAGCACAAATAGGTGAAATTGCAAAAACAGTATTAATGCCAGGAGATCCTTTAAGAGCGCGTCATGTAGCTGAAAAATATTTAACAGATGTAAAACTTGTTAATACAGTTAGAAATATATTTGCTTATACAGGGAAATATAAGGATAAAGAAGTAACTATTATGGCAAGTGGAATGGGTATGCCAAGTATAGGAATATATTCTTATGAATTATATAATTTTTATAATGTAGAGAATATTATTAGAATAGGTTCAGCAGGTGCTTATTCAAAAGATATAAACATATACGATGTAGTTTTAACTACTGAAGCATATTCTAAGAGTAGTTTTGCTAAAGTACAAGGATATGATAGCGATGTAATAAGGGCGAGTGAAACTATAAATAATAAAATAAAAGAAGTGGCTTTAAAAACAAATAAAAAAATTATAGAAGGAAGAATACATTCATCAGATGTTTTTTATAGTAATGTTAATATAAGTGATTTATATAACAATAAAAAATGTTTATGTGTTGAAATGGAATCTTTCGCACTTTTCTATAATGCATTAAAATTAAATAAAAATGCTGCTTGTTTGTTAACTATTTCAGATAATTTAGAAACAAAAGAAGAAACAACTGCTTTAGAAAGACAAACTGCATTTAATGAAATGATAGAACTTGCTTTAGATACTGCAATAGAGTTATAAAAATAAAATAAAAACACATACTAAAATAGATAGAGGTGATATCATGAAATATAAGAAAATAAGTACTTATTCATATAATCTACACATTATTAAAACAAATAAGTTTAAAACGGTAACTGTACAAGTTAATTTTAAAAGAAAACTTAAAAAAGAAGAAATAACTTATAGAAATATGATTGTAAATATGTTATGTGAATCTACTAGTATTTATCCTAGTAAAAGACTTATGACCATTCAAACTGAAAACTTATATGATTTAGGTTATAAAGGTATGAATTATATATCAGGTAAATATAATGTTATGAATTTTGCTGCTACTTTTTTAAATGAAGATTATACAGAAAAAGGTATGTTAGATGAATCAATTAAATTTTTAGCTGATTTAATTTTTAAACCTAATATAGTAAGAAAAAGAAATGAAATAAGTTTTAACAATGATAATTTTGAACTAGCTTATAATTTATTAAAAGATAATATAATATCTCAAAAAGAAAATCCAGATGGATATTCTAAAACTAGAATGCTAGAAAATATGGAACCAAATTCATATCACTCTTATAGAGCAGTAGGTTATCTAGAAGACTTAGAAAAGATGGATAACAAAAAATTATATAAGTATTATGAATCAATATTGAATAGTGATATCTTAGATATATTTGTTATAGGTAATGTAAATGAAAGACATATAAAGAAAGTAATAGAAAATAATTTTTCTAATATTAAAACATTTAAAAAACCATCAGAATCTCATTTTATAACGCCTAAAAAACATAAATTAATACCAAAAGTAGTAAGAGAACAACAAAAAATAAATCAAAGTAAATTAGTACTTGGATATAAAATAGATAAAATGACTAATTTTGAACTTAGATATGTTTTAACTGTTTATTCTTATATACTTGGTGGAGGTCCTGATTCAAAATTATTTAAAACTGTAAGAGAAGATAATAGTTTGTGCTACTATATATCCAGTATTGCACAACCTTTAAATAGTATTATGACAATAAGAGCAGGTATAAATAAAAAAGACTTTAAAAAGACTGTCTCTTTAATAAGAAAAGAAATATTAAATATGAGAAAAGGTAAATTTACTGATGATGATATAATTAAAGCAAAAATCACTTATATAAACAGTTTGAAAGAATTAGAAGATAGTCAAGATAGTTTAATAAGTTTATATGCAGGTATTGAATATTTAGGTAGTGATGATTTAGATAATAGATTTAAAAGGATAAATAAAGTAACAAAAGAAGATGTAATTAAACTAGCTTCAAAAATACATTTGGATACAGTATATTTGTTAGAGGGTGAAGATAATGAAGAAGAGTAGTTTAGAAAAATTAGATTTAGAACTATACGAAGAAACATTAGATAATGGACTTAGAGTTTTTATAGTACCTAAAGAAAATGTAAATGGAATATATGCTACTTTTTCAACTAAGTTTGGTTCCATAGAAACTGAGTTTGTACCTAGTAACAAAAAGAAAATGATTAAAGTACCGCTTGGTGTTGCTCATTTTCTAGAACACAAAATGTTTGAACAAAAAGATGGAGTAGATCCATTTACTTTCTATAGTGAAAGAGGATGTGATTCTAATGCAAATACATCAAATACTAAAACGACGTATCTATTTAGTGGAGCTAATTCATTTGCTGAAAATATAAACTATCTACTTGATTATGTACAAGATCCTTACTTTACAGATGAAAATGTGGAAAAAGAAAAGGGTATAATAGAACAAGAAATAAGAATGTATGATGATGATCCTTTCTTTAAAATGTATAATGGAATAATTTATAATTCATTTATAAAACATCCAATAAAATATCCAATAGCTGGTACAGTTAAATCAGTTAAATCAACAACTAAAGAAGATTTATACAACTGTTATAACACGTTCTACCACCCATCAAATATGTTTCTAGTAATAACTGGTAATGTAGATCCAAAAGAAACTATAAATCTTATAAAAATAAATCAGGAAAACAAAAAATTTGATAAGTTTACTGGTATAGAAATAAAAGAGTATGATGAACCTAATAAGGTAGAGAAAAAAGAAGAAACAACTACTATGGATATAGAAATATCTAAACTTGGAATAGGGTATAAAATAGATTGTTCTAAAATAGATAAACCAATAGCTGATATAAAAACTTATATAAGTTTATTATTTGATTTAAAATTAGGTAGTACATCAGAAATAAATGAGAAATTAAAAGAATTAAATTTAATTACTCATGACATTGACTACACAATTTTAAATACAGATAAACATATATTAGTTATTGTAATGGTTGAGTCTAATGAAACTAAAAAAGTTCAAGAACTAATAGAAGAAGAATTAAAAGATTTAGCAATTTCTGAAGAAGATTTAGAAAGAAAGAAAAGAGTAAGAAAAAGTGGATGTATTTATAGAAGTGATAGTATATATGCTATAAATAATAAAATAATGAATAATATAATAAATTATAATAAAGTTATATTAGACGATTATAAAAAGATTGATTCGTTAAATATTAAAGATATGAATAAAATAACAAAACATATAAA
>JAZRAM010000073.1:0-15501 GCA_045634565.1 Bacilli bacterium | reverse complement strand
AAACACTAGATGAGTTAAATAACGATGTAGAAGAATTTTTAAAACTAGATATACCTCATATATCTACATATTCTCTTATAATAGAACCTAATACTAAGTTATATATTGAAGATATAAAAAATATAGATGAAGATTTAGATTATCAAATGTATAATCTTATATGCAATAAGTTAGAAGATAATGGATACAATCATTATGAGATAAGTAATTTTAGTAAAGATGGTTATGAATCAAAACACAATCTAACTTATTGGAATAATGATAACTATTATGGCTTTGGAATGAGTGCTAGTGGTTATATAGATAACGTTAGATATGATAATACAAGAAGTTTTAATAAATATTTAAATGGAGAGTATATAAAAGAATCACATACACTTGATTTAAATGAAACAATTGAAAATGAGTTCATATTAGGACTTAGAAAGATAAAAGGTATAAATAAAGAAACGTTTAAAAATAAATATAATAAAGATATAAAAGAAATAGAGAGAGTTAATAAATTACTTGAATCTAATAAATTATTAGAAGATGAAAAAAACATATATATAAATAAAGATTACATATATGTTTCTAATGATATATTAGTAGAGTTTATTGATTAACTCTTTTTTATTAACAAAAAGAAACTGCCCCCTGAGCAGTTTCTATAAAAGAATAAAAAGGGGTTGGCTAGTGTGATACTAGCACCAATTCGCCTAATTCCGAATTGGTACTTAATATACTAATCCAAAAAAGTTCTTTTGTCAACACTTTTTTATTAAAAAATAAAAAAATTTTATTTTTTTATGAAATTGACTTAACAATGATTTAATGATAATATAATGAGCACTGTTGAAAAGAGGTGAATACTATGATCATAAAAGGTGAATTTAAACCTAGCTATGGGGAATTTGTTAAAGTTAGAAATATTAATTTTGAATCATTAGATGAATTTCGTAAAAATTGTGGTGAGGGTATAGCGATTAGCCATAGTGATGATAATGAAAATTTTGAGTTAAATGAAGAGGGTGCATATATTTGTAGAAGCAAATATGATTTTTCTAAAGCATTAAAAATCTACAAAGATATTAACTTTTATAAATATACTTATCACGGTGATTATAAAGTTGTTTCAATGTTGCAACAAAAACAACCTAATGTTAAATTATCAGAATTTCCTACAGGAATATTAACTATAGAGGATTATATAATAGGTCAGGAGATTACTCTTTATGATAATAGTGAAACTTTACATGATTATTTTATATCTGGAAATATGAAAAAAAGATCTACGGAATTTTATTTAGATATATTAAAAATACTAAAAGAATTATGTAATCAAGGAATTATATATAAAGATGTACATAGAAGAAATTTTATGATTAATAAAATGACAGAAATTGTAAATATAATTGATTTTGATAGTGCGTTTTTAAATTTTGATAATTCTAAATCAGCGTATGATGCTATGCTTAGAAATTTGAAAAGTTGTATAATTGGTGGACTATATTTGATAAAGAGTTATGAGCTTGTTGATAATTTTCGAGCTAGTTTTGATGGCATTGATAATTTAGAAGAGTTAGAACAACTATTATTAAAAGCAGACTACAAATTAAAAATTAAATAGAAGCATTTAATTTTTTTTAATTTACATAATCTATTATAAATGATATACTTATATAGGAGTGATAATATGTCAGAAAAAATAGTAAATTTTATAGTGGGAAGTTTAGGTAGCTTTATTGCTGTACCTTTTATGAAAGAAATAATAGTATTTATAATATCAATGTGTCCTATACTAGAGCTTAGGGGTGGTTTGATTGCGGCTTCGTTATTTAATATGGATCCATGGCTTAGTTATTTAATTTGTATGATAGGTAATATCTTACCAATCCCATTTATACTATGGTTAATAAATAAAATATTGAAATGGATGAGAAATAGTAAAAGTAAAAAGATAAATGGAATAGCTAACTGGTTAGATAAAAAAATAGAAAAACATAAAGGGCAAATAGAAAAATATGGTTACTGGGGATTAGTTTTATTTGTAGGTATACCTTTACCTGGAACGGGTGCTTGGACAGGATGTTTAATTGCTGCAGTACTTGAAATGGATAAGAAAAAATCATTCTTAGCTGCACTACTAGGTGTATTTATCGCATCTGTAATAATGATGTTACTATCATTTGGTATTTTATCTAATATAATATAGGTGATTTTATGGATATAGGAACTTTAAAAGGAATAGGTCCTAAAACAGAAAAGATATTAAAAAGTAATGGGATAATGACTACAAAAGATTTAGTTAGTTATTATCCTTTTAGATATGATGTAATAAAAAGAAGTAATATATATGAATTACTTCAAGATGATAAAATAATTATAGATGGTATAGTAGAAAGTAAACCTAGTGTATTTTTCTTTAATAAGAAAATGAATAAGATGTCATTTAAGTTTAATACTGGTAATTACTTAATGAATGTAGTTATCTTTAATAGGGGATTTTTAAAAAGTAAAATAAATCCAGGAGTTACTTTAACTTTAATAGGTAAGTTTGATAAAATACATAATACTATAGTTGCTTCTGACATTAGATTTAGTAAGTTACCTGATATTCCTGTCATTGAACCTATATATCATCAAATAGGCGGGATTAGTAGTAATCAAATAAGAGGGTATATAAATAATATTGAAACTCTAGAAGTTGAAGAATATGTACCTGAATATTTAAAAGAAAAATATAAACTTATAGAAAAGAAAGACGCCGTTATAAATATACATAATCCTAAAAGTGAATTAGATTTAAGGAAAAGTATGGTATATTTAAAATATGAAGAATTATTTTTATTTATGTTAAAGATGAATAGTTTAAAGAAGAATAAGAAAAATAAAATAGGATTAAAAAGAGATGTGGATAAATCTTTAGTAATGGAATTTATAGATAAATTGCCATTTAAATTAACTGTAGATCAAATGAGTGCGGTAGATAAGATATATGAAGATTTAAATAGCCAAAATAGAATGAATAGACTAGTACAAGGTGATGTTGGGAGTGGTAAAACAATATTAGCTATTATTGCTTTATATATAAACTATTTAAGTGGATACCAAGGAGCACTCATGTCACCTACAGAAGTTTTAGCTCATCAACACCTAATAAACTTAAAAAATATATTTAAAGATTATAATATAAATATAGAATTACTTACAGGTAATTTAAAAGCAAGTGAAAAGAAAGCAATTTATAAAAGATTAGAGAATAAAGAAATAGATATAATAATAGGTACTCATGCTTTGATAAGTGAAGATGTAAACTATAATAATTTAGGTTTAGTTATAACAGATGAGCAACACCGTTTTGGTGTAAATCAAAGAAGTAATTTAAAGAATAAAGGTATTACTCCTGATATACTTTATCTAAGTGCTACACCTATACCTAGAACTTATGCTTTAACTATTTATGGAGATATGGATGTATCTAGTATTAAGACTATGCCAAGTGGTAGAAAAGAGATTATTACTAGTTTAAAAAGTAATAATGATATAAAAGCTGTATTAGAACTGATGTATCAAGAAATAAAAGAAAAACATCAAATATATGTAATCGCACCTTTAATAGAACAGTCAGATAAAATAGATTTAGAGAATGTAAATAAACTAGAAGAAAAAATGACAAGTGCATTTGGCAAGATATGTAAAATAGGTGTAATGCATGGTAAGATGGAAAAGAATGAAAAAGATAAAGTAATGGAAGAATTTAAAAATGGAGATATTACTATTTTAATTAGTACAACTGTTATAGAAGTAGGTGTAGATGTTAAGAATGCTACTATGATGGTTATATTTGATGCATATAGATTTGGTCTTTCTCAGTTGCACCAACTAAGAGGTAGAGTAGGTAGAAACGACTTACAAAGTTATTGTGTACTTGTAAGTGATAGAGAAGCGGAAAGGCTTAATATAATGACACAAACTACAGATGGCTTTAAGATAAGTGAAGAAGACTTTGAACTTAGAGGTAGTGGAGATTTATTTGGAGTAAGACAAAGTGGAGATATGAACTTTAGACTTGCTGATTTTAAAGCAGATTTTAATATATTACTTAGAGCAAAAGAAGATTCAAATGAATTACTTGAGTCAGGAAATATTAACAATTATTCTAATTTAATAACTTTACTTAATAGTTCAGTAAATTTAGATTAAAAAGGAGCATTTATGAAAAGAAAATTGAAAAAAGTATTAGATGAGATACTTTTAGGAAAGATAAAAGATGTTAGTAAAATAAAATTTTCTATTGACGATTATTTATCTAGAGATGAACAGGGAATTACATTTTTAGAATACTTAATTAAAAACAATATTAATATAAGTTTTTATGATGTACAAAAATTTGGTAATTACCCAGAAATAATAGAACTTTGTTCTAAATACAATTTTGATGTATATTGTTTCCGTTATAGCGAAGAAGCTTTATTTGCAACCTCTAATGGTAAAAGAATTATTGATTTATTAGTAGAAAATAACTGCTTGTATGATCCGGCAATTAGAGTAGTAAAGAATCACATTGAAATAATAGATATTATATTAAAAAATTCTGTGTATAAATTAATTTATCTTAATAAAGAACTTGTAAAAAAATTATTAATTTTTGATGAAAATGGTATTTGCCCATTACAAAAATATATAGATAACAAAGAAGTAATGAACTATTTAATCCCACTTATTGATGATTCTAAATTTGTTATAGAATTTTGTAAAAAAAATAATAGGTATGAATTACTAAGTCAATGCAATGAAACTGTTTTAATGTATGAATTACGTAAAGATTATACTTTGTTAGACGATTTACTTAGTAAAAATATAAAACCTCGTGAATTAAACGATATTCCTGCTAATTCAATTTTGGTAAATCTTCTTTTAAAACGTAATTTATATGAATATTTAGACCTTGCAAGCGAAGAAGTTTTATTACTTAAAGTTAATAATAAAAAGACTTTGTTAGAAGACCTTATAGATAAAAATTTAATTACTAAAATAACTACAAAAATAAGGAGAAAAGAAACTTTACAAATATTAGATAAAATAAATAGATTAGATTTATTAGGAAATGTTCACTATAGTCTTTTAACAGAAAAAGTGAAAAAACTTTTAAAAAGCAAATATAATGATAATAGAATTTTATTTGATTATATGATAGATAAGGGATATAATCCAATATCAGATATAGATTATCTTAATGATGACTTGATTAAATTTTTGTGTAAAAAAGGGTATTATAAGGTATTAAGTGAAAAGGTTAGTAGATCTAGTCTTAACATAGAATTAGATGATGGTGTTTTACTTATAGATAAATTGCTAGAAAATAATTGTGATATAGATTTTGGAGATGGTGGTGTAGTTCCAGAAATAGCAAAAAAATTATACGAAAAAAATAGAGTGGATTTATTAGTACAAGCAAATATATGTACCTTATTAGAATTAGTAACTGACAATGAAACATATTTTGATTATATATTGGAAAGCATAAAAAAAGGGAAAATAAAATTCAATTTAAATAATTTTAATGTGTTTAATTATAGAAACAGCGTAATTGCTAAATTTTATTTAATAATAGCTAAACATGATATGATGGAATATGTAGAAGAACTTGAAACAGAAGATTTATTGAATAATGAAGAAGATAATTCGTTATTAGATGAGTTATTAAAGATGGATAGTGAATTAACAATAAATAAAGTTCTTTCAAATTCTGCTAAATTAAATATGAAGATCGCAATTATTTTAAAATCACATGGTTTTGAACAAAAAAATGTGAATTTGCCTTTAGAAGATTCAAACTTTGCAGAGGATTATATATTAGAAAATAAAAATAAATTAGGAATTGGGCCATTGCAATCAGAAGGCGAATATTTGCTAAGAAAATTAAGAGATTTATTTGATAGTGATGGAAAGAGTGATAAGGATTTAGTTTCTGCATTAATAAACGGATATAAACAAGCATTATTTAATAATTATGATTTATATATACAAGAATTAAGAAATTTAGTATATATAAAAGAAAGAAATTTAAATAAATTTTTATATTTGAAACATGAAGACAGCGCTTATTTTAGCCTTACTAGTGGAAGTGTTTTTTGCGATAATTTAGTTATAGAAACAATTTTACATGAAACAGGACATGCTTTACATAGTTACTTAACAAACTTTAAAATTCCTGAGGAGTGTGAAAATAAATTAGAAGAAGTTAGAAACAATCCCGAAACTTTAAAAAAAGTAGAAAAATATTCAAATGAGTATAATAGAATAAAAAAAGGAATAACGCAATTTGCAAAAGAAAAGTATAAAACATATTTTGAAGAATATTTTAATGAAGAAAAGAAAAAGCAAATAGAAGAGTTTTTAAATAAATCGTTAATTGAGAAAAAAGAAGAATTTCAAACATTAGGAATATCAGAAGAAACTTTAGATATTATTTTAAATAGTTATTTTACAGTTGATACATATATAGAAACGCAAAAAAGGATATTTATATCAAAACATGTTGATGCGATATTAAGAAGTGAAATGGGATCTTTTATGGCTATTGGGGATATTTTAGATTCAATATATGGAGGACAGCTGCACAGTAAAGTTTTAAAAAACGAGAATGGAGAATTAATAAAATCAACAGCAGGACATGGCATATCGTATTATTCTAATGAAGAAAAAATGTTTAGAGAGATGATCGCGAATTTTGCCTCAATAGTAAAGGGAAAAAATTCAAAACCAGTTCTCAATAGGTTAAAAGATATAATTGGAGATGATTTATATAAATTTATTAGTGAATTTTACTATGATAATATAGTTTCATCTAAAAGCGATAAAACTGAAGAAATTAAACTTTTATAGGAGGTATATTAATGAATAAATTGGATGAAAATAAATTGTTTGAATTATATACATTAGCAGAAATTTCATATCAAAATCATTTTAAAGAATTTTATAGAGATATTGATTTATTATATCCAGACGGATGGTATGAAAAGAAAAACTATAAAGAAAAAATTGAAATTCTTACAGAAGCAATAAAAAATAATCAATTGATTGTAAATACTTCAAAATATCAAGCTATGATAGAATGTGTAAAAAAATATGTAAAAGAATAAAATTTACAATTAATAATCTTGACTAATAAAAAAAAATATTTTATACTTATAATGGTATGGTAACATACCACGTGTTCTTTACGAAGCTTATATGTGAAGGACACACAACCAAAACCCCCTGAGCCGGTCCTTAATTGGACCGGTATTTTTTTGCCCCAATTTATAAGGGGTTGTAGGGGATAGAATCCGTGATTTTTATTTTAGGTACGATTTAGGTACGAATTTTCAATGTTTTTAAAGTCAAAACAAGGCTACTTTAATAAAAAATAGTATAATTATGATATAATTGTTGTGGTGATATAATGCAAACTGAAAGAACTAAGGTTGATTGGTGCTTTAATGAAAAAGCTAAAGAGGTTGGATATTGGTATTATGTTAATGATTTGGTAACAAATATTTCTAAAAATGGAAACATTTATTCTTGCAATATAGATAAATATAATACTAGGGTTGAATTTTCTACTAACAGAAAAGAAGAAATTGATGACTTAGAGTGTGATTGTTCATTTTATGAAAATGAAGATAATTTTTGCCCACATGTTTATGCTTTAGTTTGCTATGCTTTTAAAGTACTTAAAAAATCAAGTGGATATAGTACTAAATTATTAGAAAAGTATAAAAATATAAATATAAATAAAATCAAAAAAGAGTTTGATAATGGCAATATTGATTTAATGGATTTAGATATTTTAGGGTATAAATATGAAAGTTTGTTTCCTGATAGAAATAATGAACCGTTATTTGATAGATTGGATGAATATATAGAGAGTATGCCAATGGAAGTGTTAGAAAAAGCTAAAAATCAAACTATTTTAGAAGGCGAAGATACAAATATTTTAGACAAAGCTATTAAAAATAAATTAGCGCAGCAAAAAAAATTAGAAGAACAAGAAAGACTAGAAAGAAAAAGAATGAGAAGAGTTATCTTTGCAAGATTTATAGATGGATTATTTAATAGTAGCAAAGGTAATAAACAAGAACAAACAAATATATATGAAAAGGATTATGAACCATATCAATTTGAAGAAGAAGAGTTAGAAGAAGATGATTATTATTATGAAGATGATAATGAAAAATAATTTAATAAGTGTTCATTGAAGAAAAGGGTCAAAAGTAGCATAAATATATGTAATATGTATAAAATATCAAAAAAATGAACCTAAAACAATAAAAGATATAACATTAGCAGATATTCAAAAAGCAAAAGAAATAAGGGATAATAAGAAAAATGGATAAATTAGATTTTGCCGAAGGAATGAAAATACTTTATTCTTGTTATCATAAAGATTTAACTAATGATGATTTTATTATTTGGTATGAAATGTTAAAAGATATCAAACCAGATGTATTTAAAAAGACAATAATAGAAATATGCAAAGAAAAATCATTCATGCCTACAGTACACGATATATTAGATAAATCAAAAAATGTTAGTAATAGTTATTATTTATCTATAATTGATAAAATGTATGATGATGGTTATTTTAAAAAGGGATATCAGGAATTAACAGATGAACATGCTAATAGAAATTATGATAAAGCAATAAGATGGATAGAAAAGGGAATAATACCACAATTCTTATTAGATGACATGAATGAATATATAAAATCTAAAACTCAAATTAATAATAAAGAAACTTTAAGGATAGAATCATGCTAAGAACTTGTAACGTATGTGGTGGAATCCATCAAGAAGATAAAATGTGTAAAAGAAAATATCCAAGTAAAAATAATAGTAAAGCCAATTCATTTAGAAATACTAATGATTGGATAACAAAAAGAGAACAAATAAAAAGAAGAGATAAGTATCTCTGCCAAGTTTGTTTAAAGAATGGTATATATACATATAACAATTTACAAGTTCATCATATAATTCCAATAAATGTTGATTATTCAAAAAGATTAGATAGTGATAATTTAATAACGTTATGTACATATCATCACCATCAAGCAGAAAGAGGATTAATAAAAAAAGAACAATTATTAGAAATAATAGATCCCCCGGGGAGTAAATAATCAAAAATATTATTTTTTTCTACACCCACAGCCCACCTAAATTCACACAATTATAAATTTTCCGTGAGTTTTTTGGAAAACATAACAAATAAAAGAGTATTAGATCAAACAACTAATACTCAATTTTTTTAATTTCTAAAGGATTCTCATTAGTGATACTTAAAGCATATTTAACTCTTAATAATTTAAAAACCTCAGCTTTTACTTTTTCTTCGTTTTCACAAAACATATTAATTAAATTTTTAGCAGAATTATAATGCTGTAAAAAAGAACCTTCATACATAGCATTTCTATAATATGAATTAGCAATATAATAAGCAATAACTTCCGGCATTACATAGCTTTCAATATACTCATCATAATTATCTAAAAAAGGTTTTAATATAGCATTAAATTCTTCATCACTAATATCACCATTAGTAGTCTTTCTAATCATAGATACCTCCAATTTGTTGTATTAATCACTTAAATATTAAGAATTTGCAAGTAATATTTAACAAATTTTAAATTTTTTGAATTTAATTCAGTACAACCAATAAAGAAATAGCGATTTTATGGTATAATAAAATAGAAATTAAAAATTATTTAGGAGATGTGTAGTATGCTTACAGAATTATTTGTTGGATGGTATGATTATGATGAAATAGAATTTGAAGTAATATTAAAAAATTCTGTGATTAGTTTTGATACAAATGTTCTTTTAAATTTTTATAGATATTCAAAAAAAACCAGTGTTGAGATGTTTAAAATTTTAGAACCTATAAAAAGTAGAATTGTTACCCCTTATTATGTAGCTAAGGAATTTACCCATAATAGAAAAAATATAAAATTAGAAAATATTAGAGCATATGAAAATTTAGAAAAGAGTATTGTAGAAAAGTTCGAAGAAATAATTCATGAAATAGAAGAAGAAGGCGATAAAAAGCTTTCAAAAATGAAAGATACAATTGCATTGATTGATACATGCAAAGAAAGAATTGCTAAAAATATTAGTGATGAGAAGAAAACAAAAAAAGATTTCTATAAGGGAAATGATATAGAGAAAAAAATTTCTGAATTATTTTTTGAAAATTATATTGAAAAATATGATGATGATAAATATGAATTTGTAAAAAAAGAGGGGTTAAAAAGATTTGAAGATAATATTCCTCCAGGATACAAAGATAAAAACAAAGATGAAAACGGTGATTACTATATTTTTAAGTCGCTACTTGATTATTGTAAGGAAAAAGGAAAAGATTTGATATTTGTTACAAATGATAAAAAAGAAGATTGGTTTAGAAATAATCATGGTGTAAAAGAACCAAGGGAGGAATTGCTTGAAGAATTTTATAAAGAAACAGGAAAAAAATTACTTATCTTTGATTTCGATACATTTGTGCAACAAGAAATAATATTTGAAAACAAGGTGTCTGCTGATATAGTTGATGAAATCAGAGAAGTAAATAAGTTAGAAGAGCGATATTCCTCTAGGGGCATACAAAGGGTTATGAAGTATATGTTATTTATTTCATCCTTTGATACTATCGATAAAATTGAGCAAAATATTATAGAAATTGAAAAGTCACTAAGAACTATGAAGCGAATATGTGAAGGAATAAATGAATCAAGAATGCTAGAAACATTAAATAAAATGGAATTTTGTTTAGAAATAAAAAGATATGAAGATTATTTTGATATTATAAAATCATTTGATTTAAAAACTAATGAAATTAGATCTACAATGATAGGAAATATAGATAAGTTTTATTTAAGTTTATGTGAAACTACAGATGTTGCATATGGATATAGATTATTAGAAAATATTATGGAGTATATAAGAACTTATATGCCTTCTAATTATGAAAATAGAATGTTGTTAGCAAAATCAAGAGAACTTAAAATAGGAAAAAGAAACAATGAAATTGATGATGAATATTTTATGAATGAAACTAAGGCAATATATAGTCAATTTAATCAAAATAAATAAACTAAGGAGGGAACAATGAATAATAAAAAAGAACAAGAAAGAGCCGAATTACATAAGACTATTTGGAAAATAGCAAATGAATTAAGAGGTTCAGTTGATGGATGGGATTTTAAACAATACGTTTTAGGATTGTTATTTTATAGATTTATATCAGAAAACATTGAAAATTATGTTAATGAAAATCAAAGAAGAGCAGGTATTATAGATTTTCAATATAGAAATATTTCTGATGAAGAAGCGTTACTTGGAAAATCACAAATACTTGATGAAAAAGGATTCTTTATTCTTCCAAGTGAGTTGTTCTGCAACATAAGAAAAGGTGCAGATAAAAACGAAAACTTAAATGTTGTTATTTCAAATGTATTTAATAACATAGAATCATCAGCAAGAGGATCAGCCTCAGAAGATGATGTTAAAGGTTTATTTGATGATTTCACTATTGATAATAAATTAGGTAACACAGTTGATGAAAGAAATGAAAAACTTGTTAAATTATTAAATGCAATAGGAGATTTAAATTTTGGAGATTATGAAGATAATAACATCGATTTATTCGGAGATGCATATGAGTTCTTGATGACGATGTATGCTTCATCTGCAGGTAAATCAGGAGGGGAATTCTTTACTCCTCAAGAAGTTGGAGAATTACTTGCAAGAATAGTTATTATGGATAAAACTTCTGTTAATAAAGTATACGATCCAGCATGTGGATCAGGTGGATTACTTTTAAAATTCGCTAAAATACTTGGAAAAGAAAATGTAAGAGAGGGATTCTTCGGTCAAGAGATAAATCTTACAACTTACAACTTAGCTAGAATAAATATGTTCTTACATAACATTAATTACAATAATTTTAGTATTGAAAGAGGAGATACATTAATTCATCCTGCTCATTGGAATGATGAACCGTTTGATGCAATTGTATCTAATCCTCCATATTCAATTAAATGGGCAGGTAAGTCTAATCCTATTTTAATAAACGATGAAAGATTTGCTCCAGCTGGAATATTAGCACCAGAATCAAAAGCTGATTTAGCATTTACTATGCATATGTTGTCATGGTTATCTCCAAAAGGTACTGCGGCAATAGTTGAGTTCCCAGGTGTACTTTATAGAGGTGGAGCAGAACAAAAGATTAGACAATATATGATTGATAATAATTTTGTTGATACAGTTATCCAATTACCTCCAGATCTATTCTTTGGTACATCAATAGCAACATGTATATTAGTATTAAAGAAGAATAAGCAAGATAATAATATTTTATTTGTGGATGCTTCAGAAGAATGCGTAAGAAACACTAATAAAAATAAATTATCAGATGATAATATAAATAATATAGTTAATCTATTAAAAGATAGAAAATCAGTTGAAAACAAATCATATTTAGCTACATATGATGAAGTTAAAGATAACGATTATAATATATCAGTTAATTCATATTTAAAAACTAATACTGATGATAACAATATTGATATAGAAGAGGTTAATAAAAAACTTGCTAAAGTTGTCCCAAGACAACAACAAATTAGAAAAGAACTTGAAGAGATAATCAAAGAACTTGAGGTTGATTATCATGAGTAGGATTAACGATTTAATAAAAGAATTATGTCCTAATGGAGTGGTTTTTAAAAGAATAGGTGAGATTGCTAATTATAGAAGAGGTTCTTTTCCACAACCATATACAAATGAATCTTACTATGACGGTGAAGATGCAATGCCATTTGTTCAAGTTGCTGATGTAAAAGATAATTTTAGATTAGTAGATTCTACAAAAAACACTATATCAAAAATAGCACAACCTTTAAGTGTTTTTGTGCCAAAAGGAACTGTAATAGTAACATTGCAGGGAACAATTGGTAGAGTCGCAATTACACATTATGATGCATATGTTGATAGAACTCTTGCAATATTTGAAGGTTTATCTTCTGAATTGAATACTAAGTATTTTGTTTATCAACTCAAGAGTAAATTTGATTATGAAAAGCAATTTGCAAGAGGTAGTACAATTAAAACAATAACAAAAGAAGAAATGACGGAATTTAAAATTCCTATTCCACCGTTAGAGATACAAGAAGAAATAGTGAAAATTCTTGATAAATTTGGCGAGCTAGAAGCGGAGTTAGAAGCGGAGTTAGAAGCGAGAAAAAGTCAATACGAGTTTTGGCGTGGCAAACTATTGAATAAAAAGAATAATAACTATAAAAAGTATAATATAACTGAAATATGTAAAAGCATTTCTGCTGGCGGTGATGTGCCAGAAGATACAATTAAAGGCATTTCTAAACCTCAAGATGAGTATAAATATCCAGTTATATCAAATGGCGTAGGAGATAATGCTATATATGGATATAGTAAAAATTATAGAGTAGATGTACAATCATGCGTAACTATAGCTGCTAGAGGCACAATAGGCTATCATGAAGTAAGATATGGTAAATTTACTCCAATAATTCGTTTGATAACTCTTATTCCAGATGAAAAAATAGTTTCTGCTAAATATTTACATTATGCATTGTATGGACATGAATTTAAAACATCGGGAGGTAGCATTCCTCAATTGACAACTCCAACAGTTAAGCAGCTTGATTTAATAATTCCTCCAATAGAAGAACAGAATCGCATAGTTAGTATATTAGATAAATTTAATGCGCTGGTTAACGATATAACTGTAGGCCTTCCAGCTGAGATTGAATTAAGAAGAAAACAATATGAGTATTATAGAAATAAATTATTAAGTTTTGAGGAATATACTAATGAATAAAACAGTTGATCTAAATGATTTAGAATCTTATCCAGAAGAATTCTTGAAGTTTGTTAAAACTGATTTTGATAAATTGGAAAATTCATTCATAAGTAAAGAAATTAAAATTAGTAATGGATCAGGCTTATTTGATTTTTTAAACCAAATGATGAAAAATTATTATTTTAAATGCATTCATGCCAGTAGAACTTATAATAAAGAATTATTTTATGAAAAAGGTTTATTTGTTCCAAACAGTTCGGATGAAATTATTGACATATTATTAGAACCAGCAAAAGAAATTTTAGGTAATAATTACATTGCAATATATGAAAAAGTAAAAAAACAGTTAAAAGATGATAAGTATAAGTCCATTCATTTTGTAATTGGTGATATTGATGATATTACTATTAAAAATGGATTTTGGATGTTAGATAATTATGGTGGTGAACTATTACCAGATGTATTAGGATATGACAATCCTATTTATAAAAAAATATCATTATTAGGAATTCCAGTTGCTGTTATTTTTAAAATAAAATTCAGCAATATTAATGACTATAATTTATCAGAAATTTATTCATTTATGTTGAATAAAGCGATGAAAGATAAAGGTGCACATTTATTTAAAGCAACATATGTTTTTGAAGATATTCCTAAGGAAGATATTATTGAAGTAAAGGAGTTAAAAAATTATGAGTAGTATAGGTTTAATAAGTGAAAATGATAACTCTACTGTATTATCTGAATATACAGGACTAAATAGAGTAGCAACATCTTTTCAAAGTGAAGATGCTCTTGAAAAAGAATTAATTAAAACTTTAGTTGAACAAGGATATGAAAGATTAAATATTAACTCAGAAGATGAATTAATTCTTAACTTAAGAAGACAATTAGAAAAACTTAATAATTATCAATTTACTGATGGTGAATGGGATTCTTTCTTCACTAAAGTAATTGCAAATAAAAATGATTACATAATTGAAAAGACAAGATTAATTCAAGAAGATTATAAACAAGAAATAACTCTTGATTCAGGAGAGAAGAAAAATATCTATTTAATAGATAAAAACAATATTCATAATAATAGTCTTCAAGTATTGAATCAATATGTTAATAATGAGGGGAATTTTGATAATAGATACGATGTAACAATTTTAGTAAATGGTCTACCTTTAGTTCATGTTGAATTAAAGAAAAGGGGAATTGATTTAAGAGAAGCTTTCAATCAAATAGAAAGATATCAACGAGATTCGTTTTGGGCAGGATCAGGATTATATAACTTTGTTCAAATATTTGTTATATCAAATGGAACACTAACTAAGTATTATTCAAATACCACAAGGGAGTTCCATATTAATAATCAAAAGAAAAAGAAATCTAACTCATTTGAATTTACTTCTTATTGGGCAGATCAAAAGAATAATGGAATTACAGATTTAATTGATTTTGCTAAAACATTTTTCACTAAACATACATTGTTAAATGTATTAACTAAGTATTGTGTATTTACAAGTGAAGAAGATTTATTAGTAATGCGTCCGTACCAAATAGTTGCAACTGAAAAAATATTAAATAGAATTACAATTGCATATAATAATAAGTTCTATGGAACATTAAAATCAGGTGGATATATTTGGCATACA
>JAZRAM010000072.1:0-11328 GCA_045634565.1 Bacilli bacterium | reverse complement strand
GTTTCTATATCTATATCATATAATAAGCAGCACTTAATTACTAATAATATATCGATTATAAAATGTTTCCCAGGATTATTAAATACTATTTCATATTCTTTATTTAAATAAATATTAAAAGTTATACAATCTATATATTCCTTTATATTATAGGCTTTTAATTCATTATTTTTATTTAATCCACATTTACAACCATATATGGTTTTTAAATATTTATCATCACCATTTAATACTAAACTTTTTTCTTTCATTCCATCTACTATACTTAATTTTTCTTTAAATATATTTTTTCTTGTTTTAAAATATTCTAAATGAGATGAACCTATATTAGTTATAATACCGATATTTGGTTCGCACATTCTAGATAAATAACTTATTTCACCTAAATGATTAGTACCTAATTCCATTATAATAATATCTATATTTTTAGTTAATTTAAATAATGTATCAGATACTCCTATTATATTATTTTTATTACCTTCATTTTTTAATACATTATATTTACTACTTAATATATAACTTAATAATTCTTTTGTAGTTGTTTTACCATTAGAACCTGTAATAGCAATAAGTGGTATATCATATTTTCTTCTTATATATCTGCCTAATAAAAATAAACTTTCTTCTACATCATTAACTTCAATACATTTATCATTTATACTTTTTTCTACTACACAAGCAAGCGCTCCTTTTTCAAGTGCATCACTAATAAAATCTTCACCATTATATTTCTTACCTTTTAAAGCAATAAATATATCTCCTTTATTTACCTTTCTAGTGTCAGTTTTTATTTCATTTATTACTTCTTCACTATTTATATTACTAGTTCCATTTATAACCTTTATTAACTCATTTAAAGTCATAATATCACCATTATAATATATGAAAAGAGTTGATTTAATCAACTCTCTTCAAAGTAAATCGTAAACCTACCGCTAGCAGTAATAACGGTAGAGAAAGGAACTATTAACATTTAGTTAATAGCAATGAAATAAAGAATTTACATTACTGGATTCTTTCCAGCTTCTACATTATAACACATTTGAGTGCATATTACAAGTGATTTTACTCAAATTATGGATTACTGTTTAATTTGTTTTTTCAATTCACAAATTATATTAAGGGCTTCCATAGGTGTTATATTCATAGGATCTGTTTCTTTTAAAGTTTTTTCTATTTTAGTTTCTTCTTTGGGCATAAATAAATCTAATGGGAGGGATTCTTGTATTTTTATATCTCTTTTCTTTTCTTTAGATTCATAAACCTTTAATATATCACTTGCTCTTTTTATTAAATTATTGGGTAAATTAGCAAGTTTAGCTACATGTATACCATAACTTTTATCAACACTACCATCTTTTATTTTATGTAGGAATGTTACATTACCATTTTCTTCATGAGCAGATACATGTACATTCTTTAGATATTTAAGATTATTTTCTAAATCAGTAAGTTCATGGTAATGTGTTGAAAACATCATTTTACATTTTATATTATCATGTATATATTCAATAATTGATTGAGCAAGAGCCATACCATCGAATGTAGCAGTTCCCCTACCTAACTCATCAAATAATACAAGTGAGTTACTAGTAGCATTACTAATTGCATTGTTAGCTTCGTTCATTTCTACCATAAATGTAGATTCTCCACTAACTAAATCATCACTTGCACCTATTCTTGTGTATATAGCATCAAATATAGGCATTGTAGCACTCTTAGCTGGAACAAAACATCCTATTTGAGCCATTATAACTGTAATAGCTAACTGTCTCATATATGTGCTTTTACCTGCCATATTAGGCCCAGTAATAAGTAATATATTTTTGTCATTAGGCATATATATATCATTTGATACATATTCAGTATTTAATACTTTTTCTACTACAGCATGTCTATTTTCTTTTATATCTAATATTCTTTCATCAACGATATTAGGTCTAATATAATTGTTTTCTTCTGCTACTGTAGAGAATGATTGTAATACATCTATTTCACTTATTACTTTAGCAATCTCTTGTAATCTTGGAATATATTCTTTTATTTTATCTCTAATACCTATAAATAAATCATATTCTAGATTAATTATTTTTTCTTCAGCATTAAGTATCATAGATTCTTTTTCTTTTAGTATTGGACTAATATATCTTTCACAATTACTTAAGGTTTGTTTTCTTTCGTAACCATATTCTTCTTTAACCATATTAGTCATACCTTTAGATACTTCTATATAATAACCAAATACTTTGTTGTAACCTACTTTTAAAGTTTTAATACCAGTCTTTTCTTTTTCTTCTGCTTCAAAACGCGCTATAAAATCTTTACCATTAGTTCTAATACTTTTTAATTCATCCAATTCTTTATTAAATCCTTCTTTTATTAAATATCCTTCTTTAATAGTTATTGGAGGATTTTCATATATAGAATCTTCAAGTAACTCGTATAAATCATTTAATGTTTCTATATCTTTAAACTTAATAGCATTCAATATGTTTTTAATATCTGGTAAAACTTTTAAAGAGTTTTTTAGTTGTAATAAATCTCTAGCATTGGCATTACCAAAAGCAATTCTACCAGATAATCTTTCTAAATCATATACTTCATAAAGTAATGTTTTTAAATCTTCTTTAAGTATAAACTCTTCAAGTAATGTTTCTACTACATCATATCTTTTATTTATTTTTTCTTTACTTATCAATGGATTTTCTATATAATTCTTTAACATTCTTGATCCCATAGCTGTTTTAGTTTTATCAAGTAGCCATATTAAAGAATATTGTCTTTGTTTAAGTCTTAATGTTTCTGTAAGTTCTAAGTTTCTTTTAGTATGTATATCCATTTTTAAATAATTTTTATTTACTTTAATTATAGCTTTTTGCAAATGACTTAGACTAGTCATTTTTATTTTAGTAATATAAGTTATTAAATGCTTAATAGTTTTAACTAATCTTTCATCTTCAATACTATCAAATACATTTTTATATTCTTCTAACTCTTCTATTTCATCAGATATAGATATATAAGTTTTAAATTGATTTTTAAGTATACTTGTAATATTTTTATCAAATGTAGAATTAACTATTATTTCTTTTAGTCCTAAACTAACTATTTCACTAACTAACTGACTTGGATTATGATTTATTAAAGTTACATAAACTATACCTGTTGTTATATCTGTATAACAAATACTATAACAGTGATCAAAATCTATTATGTTTCCTATATAGTTAAATTCATTTTCTTTTAAAGAATCACTATTCATAATAGTACCTTTACTTATAATCTGAGTAATTCCTCTTTGTACTATACCTTTAGCATCTTTAGCATCTTCTAATTGATCACAAATACCTATTTTATATCCTTTTTCTACCATTTTTTCTACATAAATATTTACAGCATGATGTGGAACTCCACACATAGGAACTCTTTCTTCTAATCCTGCATTTCTACCTGTTAAGGTAAGTTCTAATTCCCTTGAAGTAATAACTGCATCTTCAAAGAAAACTTCATAAAAATCCCCTAATCTATAAAATATTATTACATCAGGATATTCACTTTTTACACTTATATAATGTCTCATCATAGGAGAAACTTTAGTTAAATCTACATCTGACATCTTCATACTTATTCACCTAATAAATATTTTACCAAATTCATTTAACTAAATCTACTTTTTAATAAAAAAAACTAGATTTTTTCTAGTTTTTTCCATTTAAATAATCAATAACTTCATCAAATGTAGATGCACCAAGTATTTCTATATCATAATTATTTTCTTTTTTTACTTTTAAAGCTTCTTCATAATTTTCATCAAGAGGTACTATAAATAAATCAGCTTTCTTTTTAACAGCACTCTTTAATTTATATTCAACTCCACCAATACTACCTATATTACCATCTAAATCTATTGTACCTGTACCTACTATTTTTAATCCATTTGTTATATCTTTTTTTACTAAAGAGTTATATATAGATAAAGCAGTAATAAATCCACCACTTGATCCAGATTCATTTTTATCAACAATTACATTCACTTTAGGATTAGTTTCAAATTCTTTTAAATTACTAATTAAAATACCTATTATTTTATTATTTTCCTCTTGTATTATATAAGCATATCTATTATATTCTCTATTATTATTTTTAACTTTAATATCTATTTTAGAACCTACATTTAAATTATTTATTATTTTAGTTACATCTTCTTTACTATGCACATATTCATTATTTATAGATATTATCTCATCTCCTACTTTTAAATCAGTATTAGAAGATTCTGTTATATAAATAATAACTAATTTATTAGATAATTCTTTTATGTATTTATTTGCCTTTTTAAAAGCAACATTTATAGCATTACTAATAGATTCATCCATTAATACTTTATCTCTCGTTTCATATGCTTCATAATCTTCAGTATCTAACATTACTTTATCTTGTTTAATTACTTTCCAATCTTTATTTAATAAAGAAAAAATTAAAGTAGGAATAGTAGCCCTATATTCTTTTACATAAGCTAAATTAAAACTTCCTTCACTTTGATATCCATTTATTTCTATTTTTTCACTCATATCAGTTATGCCACCAGGAGCATCTATATAATATGGGAATCTAATTGAAAATACTACTAAAATCAATATTGTACTTAATATAAATTTATGATTTTGTTTTAAATACTGTTTCACTTTTTATCACCTATTATATATCTATGATAGCATTTATAATTTTATTTATCAATAAAAAATAGGAATTACTTCCTATTTTGTTTTTGTTAGTTGATTTTCTAATTCTTCTGTTTTTATATGAAGAACCCCATTTTCGTCTAAATACATATCTAAAGTTTCTAAATCACTCAATGCAATCTGTTCAAAAGTTGCTTTATCTGCATAAGTTACACCAAATATAGTATAAGTACCATCTGCATTTACTTTTCCTTCATTTGAAGTTGTAGTTGTTGAACTTGTTTCTGTTTTTGATGATGTATTATTTGTTGTTGAACTAACTGTTGAACTTGTTTCAGTCTTTGATGATGTATTATTCGTTGTTGAACTTATTGATGATATTACTGGTTTTGTTGTAGAATAATGTTTTTTAGCATATTCTAATCTTTCTTTTTCAACTAAATCTCCTTTGGCTAAAGCTAAGTCTCCATTTTCATCATAGTAATCTGAATCTGAATAAGTAAGTGTACTTGTATTATCTTCCTTTTCAAAGAAACCATCTAATTCTTCATTTTTTTCAAAATTTTCTGGTATACCACTCTGGTCCAAATTGCCTTCTTGGACTACATTACCCTTATCATCTTTAATTTCATATCCTTCTGTTTTTTCTTTTACTTTACCATCTTCTACTATAAGTGTGTCATTTTTTGTATCAATTGAACTAGTTCCTACAGTATTAGATTTATCAGCATTATCTTTATCTACATAAATTTTATTATTTTTTTCTACTATTTTATTTACATCAACTTTTCCAGTTGGATTTTCATATTTAGAAGAATTATTTTTTTCTTTTGGAAACTCTAATTCTGTACCAATATCACTAATATCCATAGTAGAATTACTCGTATTAGGTGTTAAAGGAAAGTTATTATTATTATTATTTTTTTTGAAATAGTTAATTAAACCTACAATGCTTGAAGTTGCAACAATTACTCCAGCAGCAGTTATAGCTGCTACACTAATAGCAAACTTTTTATTTTTTGTATTAAACTTTCTAACTTTTACAGGTTTTATATTTTGTCTTTGATCCATTTCTTGTAATAATTCCTTTACAGTTTTATAATTATTATTCATACCATAACCCTCTTTCTTTCTTGAAAAAGACTCCCCTTTTCAAATCTATGCCGTATATACTAACATATTTTTATTGTTTTGTCAAATTAAAAGCAATACTATTCAGTATCACTTTTATAATCACAACTACTACATTTAATTGTATTCTTTTTTTCTGTTAACATACTTCCACATTCTGGACATTTTTTACCTACAGGCTTATCCCAATATGCTTCTTTACACTTAGGATAATTATTACATCCATAGAATATCTTTCCTCGTTTACTCTTTTTTTCAATTATTTTACCATCACATTTTGGGCAATCACAAATTTCAGTAACTTTTCTTTCTTCTTGCTTAATGTATTTACATTTTGGATAATTACTACAAGCAGTAAATTCTCCATATTTACCTTTTCTAATTACTAAAGGTCTTCCACATTCTGGACAATCTTCGCCAGTTTTTTCAGCTTCTTTTTTAGGCATAGCATCAAATGCATTTTTAATACTTGGCTCAAATTCATTATAGAATTCCCTTAAAACTTTAACATAATCTTCATTACCTTCAGCAATCTTATCTAAATCTGTTTCCATATTTGCAGTATACTCTACATTTATTAAATGACTAAAGAATTCTTGTAACTTATCAGTTATTTCAAAACCAATATCAGTTGGAATAAATTTCCTTTCAACTAAATTAGCATAACCACGTCTCTTTATTATATCCATAGTTGTAGCATATGTACTTGGTCTACCAATCCCTAATTCTTCCATCGCTTTAATAAGTTTTGCTTCTGTATAACGAGCCGGTGGTTGAGTAAAGTGTTGTTCCTTATTTATTTCTTTAGATACTAATATTTTAGAGTTATACTCTTCTAAAGGAGGTAAAATCTTATCTTTCGTATCTTCATAATCTTTATAAACTTTCAAATAACCATCAAAATCTATTATTTGTCCAGTAGTTTTAAATTGATAATTGTTATTATCAAGTATAACTGTTGTATTGATAGTTGTAGCGTTCTTCATAAGACTTGCTAAAGCTCTATAATAAATCATTCTATATAATTTAAATTCATCATTACTTAAGAAAGGTTTAACTGATTCTGGAGTTCTATTGATACTTGTTGGTCTAATACCTTCATGAGCATCCTGAACATTTTCAGTTTTTTTGCTTTCTTTAACATGACCTATATACTCTTTACCATACTTAGCTTCTATAAATTTATAAGTTGAAGCAATAAAATCATTAGATAATCTTATAGAATCAGTACGCATATATGTAATTAAACCTACTGTATCATCTTCAAGTTCTATACCCTCATAAAGTTTTTGAGCAATTTGCATTGTTTTTTTAGCATTAAAATTTAGTTTGCTTGATGCATCTTGTTGCATCGTACTTGTTGTATATGGTGGTTTAGATTGTTTTTGTCTAGTCTTTTTATCAACACTTTCTATTTCAAAAGCATTACTTAAAGAATTTAATACTTCATTAGCCTCTATTTCGTTATTTATTTTAAAATCTTTATGATTATAGTTAAAAAGTTCAGCACTAAATTCAGGGAATACTGCTTCTACAGTCCAATACTCTTCTGGATTAAAAGCACTTATTTCTCTTTCTCTATCTACTATAAGTTTTAAAGCAACACTTTGTACACGACCAGCACTACTTCCATCTGTTTTAGATTGGATTAATCTTGAAAGTCTAAAACCTATAATTCTATCAAGTATTCTTCTTGTTTCTTGACTATTAACTAAGTTTTTATCTATTTTTCTAACATGGTTAAATGCTTCAACTACAGTATTTTTTGTTATTTCATTAAATACTACTCTATCATAATCATTTTCTTTTAAACCTAAAACATCTTGTAAGTGCCAAGAAATTGCTTCTCCTTCACGGTCTGGGTCGGTTGCTAGATACACGTGATCACACTTTTTAGCTTCTCGTTTTAATTCATCAATAACACTCTTTTTACCTTTCATAGTAATATAATCAGGTTTAAAATCATTTTCTAAATCTACACCTAATCCATATTTACCATGAGTAGATAGATCTCTTACATGTCCTTTACTAGATAATACTTTATAGTCACTACCTAAATATTTCTCAATTGGTTTTGTTTTACTTGGAGATTCCACTATAACTAAACTTTTTGACATACTAATCACCTTTTCTCTATAAGTTATACACTATTTATTTTTTTTTGTCAACTATTTAATTTTATACAGTTTTCTTAAAAGTTATTATTAAATATAACAGTTTTTAAATATCATTATAATTAAAAAATATATTTAATAAAAATAGAAACGTTTTATTTGCGTTTCTGTTTTTTTAACGAATATACAAAATTTCTTTTAGAGGCATATTGATTAGGAGCACTAGGCTTAACTACGCTTAAAGAATAATTCAAAGATTGTTTACGTAATCTTGATATATCTTTTATATAATTAAAATCTTCAACGTGCAACCCATACCAATCATAAAGCATCTGAATTTGCGGTATATTTAGTTTTTCTAAAAAATCCCTATATTCAAATATATTTAAATCTAAATAATTATATATATTACTAAGTAAAACAATATCATAATTCTCTTTTATCTTATCTTTCATATCCATCAAATCTTTTTCAAAAAACTTAGGAACTGTTTGTTTTTTTAACAAAAACTTTAATTTGTAATAAATTAATTTATTCAGATAAGGAATTACAGGTTTCTCGGTTTTAAAATAATATTTTTGATTCTTTTTACTCAATAAGTTAATTCCATCTCTTTTAAATATTTTATTGAAATCATCTTTGTTTTTTACAATATATTTATAATATTCTAAAACTTTCTTAGGTAATACTCTATCCAACTTTTCAAAAACTTGTATATTAGTAAAGTTTTTTTCAACAAAGAAATTATAAAATTCTTCATAACTTAGTTCCCTTATCGAATAAAACTTTAAAAGAAAATATAAATATGAAGTTGGATTTATATCAAATAAATCTACTTGCCTAGCACCATTTAATATACTAGCAAAATATTGATCTCCACTACCTACTACTGATAACACTTTCGCATCTTTAAAGTCATATAATTGATCTAGACAAGCTACATTTTCATTTGTAAAATCATAAACTTTATAATATTTCTCCATGTTATCACCCCTGACTCGCAATATTTTAACACATATCCTATATTTTTTACAAGAAAAAAACTAATAAGAACTACTTATTAGTTAATTTATCAACGATATCTTTAGAAACATTCTTACCTTCAAAGGCTCTAAGTATTTCTATTGGAAGTGCGAATATTATTGTATTTGATTGGTCTGATGAAACGTCATTTATTGTTGATAAAGTTCTAAGGTGAAGTGCTCCTGGAGATGAACTTAATGTTTCAGCAGCTTCAGCTAAGTTTTTAGAAGCTTCAAGTTCTCCTGCTGCTTTAGTAATAACAGCTTGTTTTTCTCTTTCTGCTTCTGCTACTTTAGCAATTACTCTCTTCATTTCTCCAGGTAAAGCAACATCTTTAAGTTCTACATTTTGAACTTTTATTCCCCAACCATCAGTTGCTTCATCTACTATTTTACAAATATTTACAGAGATTTGTTCTCTCCCTGTTAATAATTCATCAAGAGTAACAGATCCAGCAATATTTCTCATTGTTGTTTGAGCAAGTTGACTAACTGCATAATGGAAATTTTCTACAGCTAGTAAAGCTTTAGATGCATCAAATATATTGTAATAAATAACCGCATTTATTTTTACAGATACATTATCTTTAGTTATAACTTCTTGTTCTGGAACATCTATAACTTTAGTTCTTATATCTATTTTTTTAAATGACTGAAATATAGGTAAAACAAGTCTCCATCCTGGTCCCATTATACCTGAGAATTTACCACAAGTAAATTTAACCCCTCTTTCATATTCGCTAATTTGTTTAATTGATCCTAATAAAATTATGATAACAACAAATAATAAAAATATCATAACATACCACCTTTCTAATATAATTTTATCATATATTTATTTTATTAACAATAAATTATATGCATTAAAAAGAATTAATATTTCTTTAATATTAATTCTTTAACTTTCTCTTCTAAATATTCAGTTTGTTTTTCTTTTTCAATATTAGTTATATTTATAGGTTCTCCTATATTTAATCTTAATTTATTTCTTTTAAACTCTCCTGCTATACCAAAAGGTACAATTGGTACATTTGTCTTACTAGCAATACTACTAATACCGTCTTTAAAATGTAATAAAATATTATCAGTTTTATTTCTAGTCCCTTCTGGAAATATACCTAGAACTTCACCGCTTTTTAATATTCTAAAAGATTGTTTTATTGCTTTTATATCATTACCATTTCTATCTACAGGAAAAGCACCCATCTTACTAAAAATACTTCTTAATATTTTTAATTTAAACAATTCTTTTTTAGCCATAAAGTGTATTTCATCATCTATATTAGTAATTAATATTACTACATCAAACATATTTCTATGATTACCTGCAAGAATATATGGTTTATCAGGGATATTTCCTAATCCAGTTACTTTGGTATTAAAAATCAATTTCATAGGCATAGTTAATATTTTTTTAATACTTTTATAAAATTTTATATTGCATTTATTTTGCACAAAACCACCTATTTAATTATATCACAATTTATAAAATATATAAAAAAAGAAAAATTAATATATAGAATAAAATATTATATATTGAACACTATATTACTGGAGGTAATTATGAACAAAGATAAGCAAACTATAAAATGTGATGTATACGATTGTAGACATTGTGATTTAGAAGTTAAGTGTTGTAGTTTAAGAGAAATTAAAGTTAGTAATTGTAATAAAAATAAAGAAAAAGAAGCTACAATGTGTGATAGTTATTCCCCTAGAAAAGACTAATAGGTCTTTTTATTTACTTTTTTATACTTTTGTAGTAAAATTATAGCGTGAGATGTGTTATAATATTTATCTCAAAGTTTAGGTGATTTTATGTATATAAAAGAATTAAATAATGCTGAATTTAATTTATTTACAGATAGTTATCCACAATTTTCTATTTATCAAACTAGTGAATATGGATTTATTATGAATACTCAAAATTATACTTCATTATTTTTAGGTCTTATTGATGATTTTGACAAGTTAGTTGCAGCTAGCCTTATTTTAATAGAAAAAGAAGGTATTTTTAAGTATGCATACGCGCCTAAAGGATTTTTAATAGATTATTCAAATAAACAATTAGTAGAACAGTTCACTAATCTTATAAAAGAATATCTTGGAAAGAAAAAAATAATGGCTATTAAAATTAATCCAATGATTATTAAAAGTTCATATGATTATAATACAGATTCTACTAGAATCAATCCCGAGTTTCAAAGTCAGATGGATTTTCTAAAATCATTAGATTACTATCACTTAGGTTACAATAACTTATTTGAGGCATTTAAACCTAGATATGATGCGATTATAGATTTAAATAAACCTATAACTACTCTATTCGGTAATATGAACAAAAACTTTAAAAATAAAATTAAAAGCGCGGATAGAAAT
>JAZRAM010000071.1:0-7436 GCA_045634565.1 Bacilli bacterium | reverse complement strand
TCTACCATAGTTAGCAAAATCCCCTCTACATTCAGTCGGGGATTAATCTTTCTTTTTATGTTACTTATGGTTTTCATAAGTAACCCCAAACCTTTTACAGACAGGTAGTTTGGCTGTGATGGGATAATTACACTGTCTGCTGCTACAAGGGAGTTAATTGTCATCATTCCTAAAGACGGCATACAATCTATTAGTATATAATCGTATTGTTTATTTGTATATGATATATAATTTATAGCATCATCTATAATCACATTTAATCTATTTTTATTATTTTCTATGAGTTCATCTAAATAGAAATACTTTTTAGCATATTCAATACATTTTTCATTTATCTCTACTATATCTATTTTTTTATCTATATATTTGTTTAAATAATAATATGGATAAGAAACAGCTCCACCACCCAGCATTAAAAAATCACTTCCATTAGGATTTAAATTCATAGGTATATTATAATAATTAAAATAATCTAAACCTAATTCTTTTCTTTTATCCCTATCTATATATATTAAAGATTGTATACTTTCATTTAAAATAAGAGCTCTCATAAGTCCATTTTCAGTTTCATATTCTCTTATTTCATAACCATCATCTAAAAAAATTTTATTATTTATTAATTCTATCATATCAACACCTATTATAATTTTATCATATTGTAAATATTTTATATAGAAAAAAATGAAGTTTAGTCTTCATTTTTTACATTTTTTCTATTATCTTAATAAATTTAACTTGTCCGTTTTCTACTATATATCCATAATTATTACCTATAATGTCATAATAATCTTGAATTACTTTTGTAGGTTTAATTAAATATTGTTCTGCAAATCCATCTCCTACCCATAATCCAGAGCTAGCATTTATTGATGATTTATACCAAGCCTCAAATTCATATGGTTTAAATCCAGAAGGAATGTCTATAAACACAAAGTGAATTTTTAATGTTTCTTTTGCTTTAGTTAAAATATCTATAAAACTATTTTTATCTTCACTAGAAAGGGAACTTATAAATTTATCAAAGCCTATAATAATACACATTACCTCTTCTACTTCTTTTATAGACCTAATATTGTTGTTGTTATTTTTTAAGATTTCATCTACTTCATTTATAAATTTATTTAAATTATTTATTATTTCTGTATAATTATTGTTTAAGTATTTTATGTTTTTAAAATCACTATTTTCATATACATATTTAGCATCCATTACAAATGTTTTTAAATTACTATTATCTAAAATACGTAAAAATTTATCTATAAACGATATATTTTCATCTAATTCTCTAAAACTAATTAAATAACTTAATTCATCTTTTAATTTAATACTTGCTGTACCTAAATCTTTCTTTATCATACCAACTGGTATAAAATTGAATCCAACTTCACCCTTATTAATATGACCAAATTCTACTTCTTTAGGTAGTACAGGTATAGGTTTCATTTTAGTCTTATATGTCATGAATGTTTTTATAGAAGTAGCTAAAATATTTTTATATAATTCTTCTTTTTCAAATGCATAAGCTGTTTGAAATTCTAATACTCTATCTTTCTTAAACAATCCTCTACCATATAATTTAGAAGGTACTATACCATTTGTGTTTCCATATACACTTCTATAATCAAATTCATTATTAAGTTGTAGTGAATATATTGTTTTAAATGTTTGTAAAAGTTTACTTTTTACTCCGTTTACAGAACTTACAGTAAGTATAAAATAAATACCAAATTTATTAGCCTCACGTGTTAATTCATATAATTTTTCTGACTCATTATTATAAAGTTCGGCGAATACATCAAATTGATTTATAACTACTACTATGTTAGGTATTTTTTGCTCTGATTTAGCTATAAAATCTTCATAACTTCCGTTAAACTGTAAAAATTTTTTTCTTCTAAAATCTATTTCAGATTTAATATATTTAAATAAATTTTCTAATTTTTCATCTTCTCCAGAATGTACTATATCTCCAACTTGAGAAGCTTCAGCAAAATTATTTAATACTTCTGTACCAAAATCAAGTATATAAATTCCTAATTCTTCAGGAGTATATGTAGTTATTAGTGAGTAAAGAAGTGTTGTTAAAAAGAGTTCCTTACCACTACCACTTGCTCCATATAGCAAGAAATTACCTTCTTTACTTAGTGGAACAGTAAGTAAATTTTGCATTTGCTTATGAGGTTCATCATATTCTCCAACTACAGGATTCAAAACAAAAATTTCTTTTTGATAACTATATTTTTCTTTTAATTTATCTACATATATAGTTCCAGGAATGCTTCCTAACCATAAAGGAGTTATCTTTAACTCTTGTGTTTTAGCTGTATCAATTATGTAATTAAGTACATTAGGAAGTTCCTCTCCCTTATGTACAAATTGAGTGCTGTTCTTTTCTATATCGCCTTTTTTTATAATGGCTCCTATATCATCAATAAAATCTATTGTAGAATCCACCAAAGTAATCTTTTTATCACTTTCATAATAAGGCATTCCTGCATAAGCACTTTGACCTAAAGCAAAGAATTCATTATAACCAACTTGAAGATAAAATCTCCCTGTATCTTTAAGCATTGCTGCCTCTGGTCGTTTTAACATATCATTTGAATCAGTTTTATCTTGTACTTTTAAACATACTCTAAATTTAGAGTTAGACCAAATTTGGTCATCAACTACACCACTTGGTTTTTGTGTTGCAAGAATTAAGTGAACTCCTAATGAACGCCCTATACGAGCAGTAGATATCAATTCGTCCATAAATTCTGGTTGTTGACTTTTAAGTTCGGCAAACTCATCACTTATTATAAATAAATGACTCATAGGTTCTTCTAATTTTCCAGCCCTATAAAATTCTTGATATTTATATATATCCATGCTACTTTCATTTAGTTTTTCACGAGCTTCTTTAAACATATTTTGTCTTCTTTTAAGTTCACTGTTGATACTTGCTAAACTTCTTTTCATTTCAACAACATCTAAATTAGTAAGAGTTCCAACTACATGTGGCAGTTTTATGCCTGTTTCTCTATTATCAAAAGTAAGAGCAAGGCCTCCACCTTTATAATCTATAAGAACAAATTGTACTTCTTCTGGACTATAATTTACAGCCATTGAAAGAATATAAGATATAATCCATTCAGATTTACCACTACCTGTCATACCTGCAACCAACCCATGTGGTCCATGAGCTTTTTCATGTAAATCTAATTTGAACAATTCTCCTTGTTCATCTATTCCAACAGGAGCTTCCAATGATTTAATTATATTATTTTCTTTCCATTTATTTATTATATTTAATTGATTAACATTACCTACATCAAACATCTCTAAAAAGCCATATTTTTTAGGTAACACAAATTTACCACTATTGATATCCATTGGGATATTACTTATTTGTGTAATGCAATTACTTATAGAAAAGTTTACCACATCAGGTTTAAATGTAATTTGGTTGTCTGATGTCATTTGATTAGTAAATATACCACTTAATCCTTGAGAAACATTTATAAACATACTACACTCATTTGGTATTGTATTTAATTTATCATCGCTCATTATAATACTATAACCTAGGTTAACTTGGCTTTTTAATATTTCGCTAATAAATGAATTATTTTTTAATGAAGCAATATCATCTGTAATAATTAAATAATAAGGATTAAATTGTATTTTTTCGCCATTTTCACTACTTGTTTCTTTTCTGTAGTTATATTCTTCCATTAACAAACTAGTTATTTTATTTATATCATCTTTGTTTGTTCCGTAATATCTTGCACTTTTATCATTATTCCATAAAAAAGGTATGCTTTTGTACTTTGACCAGTACTTTTTATTTTTTTCATTCGTTAAAATAACTATTCTAAGCATATCATATCCGTGATAAGCCATTACTTGTAGAAGTAAATTATCAAAGAAATTATTTACTATATTTTTTGTTCCTATTATACCTACTTTATTATTATTTCTAAAATTTAGTGTTATTGGTACATTTTCTATTTCTTTATTTTCTTTTACTATTTCTGTAATTAAATTTTTTAAATCATCCTCTTCCATAGTAAAATGTTCTTCTGGGTATTTAATTTCAATATCAGGAATCTTATTCCCTAATCCTAATCTAAGTTCCAAGAAATCCTCATGTTCTAATTTTCTTTCCCATAAAGTACGAGATTTATTTAAAATAACATCTCTTACATTTTCTATAGGTAAATTATTTTCACTTAATACTGATTTTTGGTAATTTATTTCTTTTATTATTTCTTGATGTTTACTATCTATATATTTTTTATATTTTTTTACTCTTTGTTTTTCTCTAGATATCTTTTTTCTCTTATTATAAAATTTTTGTACTAGCGGGAAAATAATCATAGCTATTAACATAGATACTGTCATAAGTATTGATGCAAATTGTTCTTTTAAAGAACTTTCTCCACTTAAAACTTTTTGAATTGCAGTAACACCCGATACCATACTCATCATACCCATTGTAAGCATAGGCGCTATAGTAAATATTAAAGGCATATCCTCTTGTTTTTCTTTTTGAGTAGGAGGATCTATATTAAATATTTTTTTCTCTATTTGCCTTTTGAATCTCGGAGGTCTTTGAAAATACTTAGATTTATCAAAAAACAAAATCTCTTTATCTACATATGAAGAATAATCTGTTATTGGATTTTCTTTTACATTTAATTTATTTATCTTTTGAGAATTAAAGATAACGTCATTTTTATTGTTACCCACCAGTAAAACTGAACCAAAATAATATAAAGTTAATCCTCCAACAAAAATAGAATCACCCGTTTGTAAATACAATTCATTACACAATTGATTATTGACAAATGATTTATTATTAGGGTATAAATTTTTTAATAATATTCCTCTATTTTCCTTATTAAAAGAAATGCTTAATTGTTGTTGTGGGAACAAAATATTGTTTACAGCTATATCACAATTACTATCTCTACCAATAATTATACTATTTATTTTTGCCCAATCAATAACTAAATTTTCAAAATATTCACAACTAGGTAAAGTATATAAAATGTATTTCTCTTTTGTTAGTGTATCAGCTACATAATAAATTTTATTAACATCTAATACTTCGGATTCTTTAAAAGTAATACTATTTAAATCTTCTTTTATTATATTTTCACTTATCTTAATATCAGCATTGCTCTTTAGAACCCACTTACCTGATTCTTCTGTTACATTTAATAAATTTTTTGAATTATTATCCATTATCCAATAATTACCAGAAACGTTTTCAGGTAATGTTGTTAAACTTATATTACTTCCATTTTCTACTATTATTTTCATATTATCACCTAAATTAAAGCTAAAACTGAGCCATTTTTTATTCCTGTATTTATTACTTCTGTATCATATTCATAAATTATATTATCCATAACATTAAGTATAGATAATTTGTTATTCATAGGAAACCATCCTGTCATTTCATTTATAGTCTTGTTTAAAATAACTATAACCTCACCAACTGTTTTGTTTACAGGAATAAATACATTGTATTTTTTTCCTACGCTTGGAACAATCAATTCAACATTAACTTTATTTTCTTTCATATATATCACTCTACCTTATGATAATAGTATATTATAAATATTGATTTTTTGCAATAAATATAAGATTTATGTTGTTATTTTTTTATTCTAATCAAGAATTATTTCTTATTATTCATTTATCAACCTTTATCATTAACAAAATCCCCTTTTTTTCATACTATAAAATAGTTGGGAGGCATTTAAATGAATAATGTCTTAAGCATTAAAAAATTAAAAAAAATATATCATACTAAAGATGGTGAAACTAAAGCTGTTGAAGATTTTTCTTTTGATTTAAAAGAAGGAGAATTTGTAGCTATAGTTGGACCTAGTGGTTGTGGGAAAAGTACAATACTTTCTGTACTCTGTGGCTTAGAAGAAAAAAGTGGCGGAGAAATTAGTTTAAAAAAAGAGTCTAATGTTGGATACATGCTTCAACAAGATTCACTTTTTGAATGGAGAAATATATTAGATAATTGTTTACTTGGCCTTGAAATAAATAAAAGTTTAAACGATAATTCCAAAAAAAGAGTTATTGATTTATTAAATACATATGGACTTAAAGATTTTATATATAGTTATCCTGATAATTTATCTGGTGGGATGAGACAAAGAGTTGCTTTAATTAGGACACTTGCAACTAATCCAGATTTACTTTTAATGGATGAACCTTTTTCTGCTTTGGATTATCAAAGTAGACTTGCTATATCAGATGATATTTATAATATATTAAAAAAAGAAAAAAAGACTATGATCATGGTTACTCATGATATTGCTGAGGCAATAAGTATGTGTGATAAAGTTATAGTATTATCTAATAGGCCTGCTACTATAAAAAGTATTTATGAAATAAAATTAGAAAATAAAACAACTCCTATAAACAACAGAAAAGACAAAAATTTTTCTTATTATTATGATAAGATATGGAAGGATATTGATTTCCATGTATAGTAAAGAACACATTAACTTTTTAAAAAAATTAAAAAAAGAGAAAATAATTGTTACTCTTTTTCAAATACTGATACTTGTTATTTTTATAGTTATATGGCAACTACTAGCTAATTTTAACATTATAAACACTTTTATATTTTCTAGTCCTAAAAAGGTATTAGATACTATTATAAACTTATATAACACTAAAGATTTATTTAGTCATATATGGGTAACTATTTATGAAACGTTTTTAAGTTTTAGTATTGCTACTATTCTTGGTACAGTGATTGCTACTATACTTTGGTGGAATAAGAGAATACAAAAAATTATTGAACCATATCTTACTATTTTAAATAGTTTGCCTAAAGTAGCTTTAGGTCCTATTATAATTATTTGGTTTGGTGCAGGTATTAAATCTATTATAGTTATGGCTCTTTTAATATCTTTAATTATAACAATAATAAATGTATATGAAGGATTTAATAGTACTAATCAAAATAAAATTAAGTTAATGAAAACTCTAGGAGCAAAAAAACAGCAAATATTCTTTAAACTAATACTACCTAATAGTATAAATACTATTATAAGTGCATTAAAGATAAACGTTAGTATGAGTTTAATAGGGGTTATTATGGGAGAATTCTTAGTATCTAAAAAAGGTATTGGTTATTTAATACTTTATGGCTCTCAAGTATTTAATTTAAGTTTAGTTATAAGTGGTATATTTATTCTTTGTATAGTTGCTGCTTTAATGTATTATCTTGTTAGTTTTATAGAAAAAAAAGTCTCAAGAAAAAACTGATTATTCATCAGTTTTCTTTTTTTAGTATTTTTTGTTTATATATATATTCTTCAATATGCATTTGATGACAATTTGGATCGTATTCTTTTAATTCATTATGCATATGCATAAAACTTATATTAAAAGGTTCATATTTACTACCACTATTT
>JAZRAM010000070.1:0-1715 GCA_045634565.1 Bacilli bacterium | reverse complement strand
CAACACTTCTTTCATTCGCTTTTTCTGTTGCATCAACAACAATTTCTACTATTATTGGTGTTGCTATAAGTACTATTATCGCTAATATTATTATTACAGCTAATAATTCTATTAAGGTAAAACCTTTTTTCATTTCACATCTCTCCTATTCTACATAAAGTATAGCACAAAATATTGTTTTTTTCTATATATTTTTATAAATTATCATATCAAAAAAAGAAATATTTACCATTTTATTTCTTCTTTATTCATATCTTTTAAATAGTTATTTATTTTACTGAAAGGTTTACTTCCAAAGAATCCACGACTAGCTGATAATGGAGATGGGTGAACCGACTCTATAATTTTGTGTCTTTTATTTGTTATTAATTCTTTTTTGCTTCTAGCAAAACTCCCCCATAGTAAGAAGATTACTGGATCCTCTCTATCATTTAATTTTGAAATAACTGTATCAGTAAATATTTCCCACCCTTTATTTTTATGAGATAATGGAGTATCTTTTACTACTGTCATTATTGAATTTAAAAGTAATACACCTTCTTTTGTCCAATCAGTTAAATCACTTTTTGTTCTTTTTATACCTAAATCACTATAAAGTTCTTTAAATATATTAAGTAGTGATGGTGGCATTTTTACACCTTCTCTTACTGAAAAAGAAAGACCGTGTGCTTCACCTAAACCGTGGTATGGGTCTTGACCTAGTATCACTACTTTTACTTCATCATAATCGGTAAATCTAAGTGCATCAAATATATTTTCATACTCTGGAAATACTGTTTTAATTTTATATTCTTTTTTTACAAACATTCCTAAGTTTTTAAAATATTCTTTTTTTAACTCATCTTTTAAAACTATATCCCATTTTTTATTAATCATACTACCACCAACAATATTTTACCACAAATTTATTTCTTATTTAATATATTTATTACATCATCTTTTAATTTTATCAATGCATATATATTTATAATAGCAAGTATTCCTACAAATAAATCTATAAAGTTCCATATAATATTTGATTTAGATATAGCACCTATTATTATTGATATACAAGTTAGTATTTTTAAAACTTTTAATATTTTTTTAGGATTTTCTATAAAATATTTTAATGATGATTCTCCATTATAATAACTTGAAAGAATAGTTGTAAAAGCAAACAAAAATATTATTATAAATACAAAGTAATTGCCTATTATTCCTAAATGATTAGTGAATGAATATTGAACTATTTCTATTCCATTTAAATTATTTATATTTAAATTTGATGTATTTGTAGTTAAAAGTATTAAAGCAGTTGATGTACATATTAAAAATGTTGTTATATATACCCCTAACATTTGTGTATATCCTTGAGCAAGTTGTTCTTCTTTTGAAGAAGTTTTAGTAGCTGCTGATGCGATTGCCCCTGTTCCTATTCCTGCTTCATTTGAAAATATACCCCTTTGTATTCCTATTATCATACTACCAAGTATTCCACCACTAACTGATTTAAATTCAAAAGCACTTTTAAAGATTGTAATGAATATATAAGGTAATTTATCTATATTGATAGCAATAATTATTAAACAAATAAATAGATATAATAAAGTCATAGTAGGTACCATTTTAGAAGAAAATCTAGCTATTCTTTTAACTCCACCTATTATTATAATAATAACTAAAATAGAAAGTATAATTCCTATAATTTTACTATCTATATTTATTATTTCTTGAAT
>JAZRAM010000069.1:0-3416 GCA_045634565.1 Bacilli bacterium | reverse complement strand
ATTGGTGAATATTATGTATTATTTAAATTATTTTATTGTTTTTTCTATATTAGGACATTTTTTAGAATCATTCTTTTATACAAGTGGAGATAGTGGAATTTTTTTAAGTTATTGGACTCCTATATATGGAATAGGTACTATTATTATATTATTGATAAGTAAGTGGATAAATAAATTTAATGTCCATAAAATCTTAAAAGTATTATATTTATTTCTTTTTAGCTCTATTATTCTTTCTATAATAGAAGCACTTGGTGGCTATCTAATTAAATTGGTATTTAATATAGAACTTTGGAATTATACCAACTATAGATTTAATATAGGTAGATATACCGCTCTTGAAATGTCTCTTATCTGGGGACTAAGCAGTATTCTTATTATTTATTTTATTAAACCTATAAGTGATAAAATTGTTAAACACATTCCAAAAATAGTTACTTATATTCTAATAGGACTATTTATTATAGATATAATAGTAACTTTATTTGTTAAGGTTGCCTAGCCAGTAGTTATTTATCCACTATTAAAGTTAAAATATAATTGTGGAGGTAACTATATGAGCAGTATTTCAAAAGTTAAAATGGAAAATGGGGTTTATTTATTTAAATTAAACAATATTTTAAAAGACAAAAATATAAGCATCAACAAAATATCCAGAGATACCAATACAGATTTTAAAGTAATAAAAAGATTGATGACAGGAGAATTAGTTAAAATAGATATATTTGTATTATCTAGAGTTTGTGACTATTTGGACTGTACTATTGAAGATATTGTAGAATATAAACAAGAAATAAAAAGTAACTGCTAGAGTTACTTTTTTACTTACTTATTTTTATTATTACATAATCTCCATATTTTATTTCATAACTGTTTGCATTCTTAGGAACTTCAAAAGTAGCTGTCCCTTTTACTGATAAACCTTTATTTATAAACATAGGAAGATCGGAGTACCCTGATGAATAATAATTATTTTGAGCAATTCCATCTACAATACAATTAACATCTTCTTTAGTTAATCTACTATCTTTTAGATTTTCTACAACCAAATGAAACTTAACATATTCATAATCATCATCTAATCTATTAAACATATCTTCTTCTTTTTCATATTTAGTTACTTTAACTTTATATTCTTCTGTTTCAGCGAATACATCTAATCCTTCAACTACTATTTCCTGTCCTTCTTTTTCTCCTGTTATATCTTCAAATATTTCTCCAAAATCATTTTTATCATCATAACTAGGTTTATTATTTGAAGTCAGAATAATAGCTGTAACAATTATAATTATAAATACTATTATAGGCATAAAAAACATTATTCTAGATATCTTAAATACTCCAAAAACATGATTAAATATTTTTTGAGCATTCTCTTGATTTGTTTGCATTTGTTGTTTCTTTTCTGCTTCTAACTTAATAAAACTTTGATTCTTTTTATAAGATGCTCCACAATTAGGACATTTAGCATCTTTTTCAGCATCTATTCTATTACCACAATATTCACAAAAAAATTTCATAGATATTCTCCTTATACATTAAATCTAAAGTAACAGATATCTCCATCTTGCATTATATATTCTTTTCCTTCAAGTCTCATACGACCTGCTTCTTTTACTGATTTTTCACTACCATTTTGTTTTAAGTCTTCATAACTCATTATTTCTGCTTTTATGAATCCTCTTTCAAAATCTGTGTGTATAATTCCCGCACATTGTGGGGCCTTCATACCATCTTTAAAAGTCCAAGCTCTACATTCATCTTCTCCTGCAGTAAAGAAAGTTTTTAAACCTAATAATTTATAAGATGCTTTTATAAGTTTATCTATACCACTTTCACTTACTCCAAGTTCACTTAAGAACATATTTTTTTCATCTTTATCCATATCACATAAATCAGATTCTACTTTCGCACAAATTACTACAACTTCAGCATTATCTTTTAAAGCATATTCCCTAACCTTTTCTATGTATTTATTGTCTCCCACAAGTAAATCATCTTCAGAAACATTAGCTACATATATTATAGGTTTACTCGTAAGTAAATTAAATGGTTTTATATATAACTTTTCATCATCAGTTAATTCTATTCTTCTAATAGGAATATTTTGCTCTAAAGCCTCTTTTAATTTAGTTAGGATTGCTGCTTCTTTTTGTACTTCTTTATCTTTAGACAAACTTGCTTTCTTTCCAATTTTATTAAATCTATTTTCTACTACTTCTAAATCAGCTAATATTAATTCTACTTCTATTATCTCTATATCTCTTACTGGATCTACCGCATTTTCTACATGTATTATGTCGTTATTCTCAAAACATCTAACAACTTCACATACCGCATCTACTTCTCTTATATGAGATAAAAACTTATTTCCTAGACCTTCACCATTTGAAGCCCCTTTAACAAGCCCTGCTATATCAGTAAACTCAAATGTAGTTGGAACTAAACTCTTTGGTTTATATAAATCATTTAAATAATCTAATCTTTCATCCGGTACTATAACTACACCTACATTTGGATCGATAGTCGCAAAAGGATAATTAGCTGCCAATATATTTTTCTTTGTTATCGCATTAAATAATGTACTTTTTCCTACATTAGGAAGTCCTACTATACCTGCTGTTAAACTCATAATTACACCTCACCAACTATAGTTTACTATAATTTAATTTAAAATACAAGAATTAAATATTCCTATATTTATTACAAGGGTAATATTTTTAAAAAATCACAAAAAAATAAAAAACAATGTGGCATTCATTGTTTTTTATTCTACCCTTTTATTCTAATAATAGAACTACTCATATAATATCTCCTATGATATTACAATTTTATTATAAAATAGTATTTTTTTAGGGTCAATTAGATATGTAATATTTTTAGGAAAAGTTGATTTATAAGTGTAAAAAAGTGTAAAAAAATCCACATACTAGATTATAGTAAAAAACTGATAAAAATTATCAACTTTTTAATTTTGACATTTAAAAATCGTTTTAGGTAGCCGCTATATTTTATATATCGACTACCCTAGGTGCCTATTTTCTCCGAAAATAGCACCTTATCGCCACTACGTGGCTCAGATCTCAGATGTTGAAATTGTGATTACTGGACGAACACCAGGGCCGTAATCCTCGTCATATGCATAATCCGCTTCGAAATAACCACCAACTCCCACAGTAAATACCATATTAGTTGGTTCCGCATTACCTGTCCAATATGATGTTGACGATACCCAACTTGGAGCATTCTCGCAAGAATTATCATCCCAAGAACACCCTAAATCTTCTAATTGTTCATAGCTTATTAATGTTGCACTTGCACTTTCTACTCCATTCTCTTTTAAATATGTTTCATAATTATTTACATGTGGATATATTAAATCTGCGTTTTCATTATATACATAAGCTGGATAATTT
>JAZRAM010000068.1:0-1560 GCA_045634565.1 Bacilli bacterium | reverse complement strand
CATATATACATAAATACATATTACTTGTGAAATAAAACTAATTACTTTTAACTTAAAACTATTTTGTTTTAAAAATAAAAAAAGGAGTTAAAAAATAACTCCCGATTTTAATAATGTTTCTATTTCATCAATTTCTTTATTTGTTGCTTTATTTAGATTTTCAAGGTGAACTTCTCGAACTATAGCGAAACCACTTAAATTACTTAAGGTTGTGATTTCTTCACTTCTTTGTCCGTGTAAATGTAAATAATCACTTGTCATATAACCATTACTTGTACCACTTGTATTGAAGTTAAGGGGTCTAGAACGCTCTACAATTAAATAAGGGTTTTGAGGTAAATACCACATTATATAACCTTGTCCTATTTGGTTTCCGTGTCCTTGTTGGTAAAGGGATTGCATCATTCCTGCACTCGTTGTTAGAAGTGTACCTATTGCAGCTAAACCACCACCTATAGAATTAGTAACTGTACCTGATGATTTTAAAGTGCTATCAATAGGACTTGCTTCTTTATATTTTGTATATGTATATGATATATTATTGCTTTGTGTACTTTTTGCTCCACCTAAAAGACTACCTATACCTTGAACTCCTATTAGTATTTCTTCTTTTATTGTTTTTAATGAATTACTTGAAGTTATAGGGAAATCTAAAGAGATTTTTGTTTCAATATGGTACAATTCATTTTCTGTTTCAGTTTGACCGGATGTTTTTACCTCAACTAAATCTATGCTACACATACCACTTATAGGTTCTATCGTATAATATATTCTTATTTTTTTATCTAATAAATTATTTGATGGTATAGAATAAAAGCCATAATAAGGTAAAAATAAAGTGTATTTTGTAAATGGACTAAAATCGTAAAATGATGTTGAAGATATTTCAATATCACACATTTTTTGTTTGAATGTTGATGGTTCATAATTATCAAAATTATTTGATTTCCACAATAAATAACCTTGTCTATTAGTCATAGGGTTATCACCCATATAAATTGTTCTTAAAGTAGGTGGAGTAGGAGGGGTAGTGTGAGTATCTGTTCCTAAAGCACCTAAATCACAAGGGTATATTTTTACACTATTGATAAAACTTGCAAAATCTACAAACATAGATTTTAAGTTCCAATTTGTTCCTACACAATCTTGAATAAAACCATCTAGAGTACTCATAGAAATTATAAAATAACTATCTGCTCTAGTCCAAGTATATAATCTATAAGGTGTTACTAAATTAGCCATATTTAACTCCCATAGTGTGTATCACCTAATACACTTAAAACAATATTATAATCTAGGTTTGCTGTACTATCTATATTAGTTTCATTAGGTAGTTCAATAAATGAAATATCTACACCATCTTCTAAAATAAGGTCATCTGGTATCATTTTATTGATATAGGAGGTATCTTCACATCTATCTATCAAAGCAGTATTACTTAAAATACTATCTTCAAAACTATACAATACATCAACGCTTAATCTAATCAACCACAAATCGTTCTTAACACTAACCATATCAGTTAAAAAATAATATCTTTCAAAATTAGGTATATAAGCA
>JAZRAM010000067.1:0-2720 GCA_045634565.1 Bacilli bacterium | reverse complement strand
TCTAAAAAAATTATATTCTATATTATCTAGAAATCTATTAAGTGAAGAAGATATAAAAGAAATGGGAGAGTATTATAGAAATAATCCTGTATATATATACTTTAGTAGTAATTTAGATGTAGAACCTGATATGGGAGTACCTTCTAAAGAATTAGATAAATATATGGAAGAATATTTTAATTATGTTAATAGTAATAATAATTTAAGTTGTAGTACAGATTATTTCATTAAATCACAAATAATGCACTTTCAATTAGTATATATACATCCATATTATGATATAAATGGTAGAACATCTAGAACTACTAGTATGTGGTACTTACTAAATAATGAAGTATATCCTTATATAATATTTAATAGAGCTATAAGTTTAAATAAAAAATTATATTATAAAATAATAAGAGAAGTTAAAGAATATAGAAATGTTACATTCTTCTTAAATTATATGTTAGATAATGTAAAGATAGAGTTAGAAAAAGAATATATAATGGATATGATAAGTTCTAATTCATCTCATTTAAGTGCGGTAGATTATCAAACTATGTATTATATTTTATCTATGAAAGGTTTATTAACTGCTAAAGATTTTATAACATTTTATAATAACCATAATGATAAGAAAAAAGGTATTGAAATATATAATACAATGCTAGAACCTTTACTTGATAAAGGAATAATAGTAAAGGGTAGAAATACAGATAGTTTTATCAATTCTAAGGAACAAAATTTTATATTTGAACTAAATAAAAATAAATTTGAAAATGATCCAGAGAAAATAAAAAGATTAAAAATAAAATAATTTTTAATCTTTTTTAATTTCTATATCTTATATTTTCATTAGATACGTTAAATATAATACCTGCCATAATCATATAACTAAGTAAACTAGATCCACCGTAACTAATAAAAGGTAGTGTTATACCTGTAATAGGCATAAGTCCTATAGTCATACCAATATTTTGTAATTGTTGATATATAAGCATCCCTATAATACCACCTATAATATATTTATTAGTATTGTTTGGACTTTCAATAGCTAGTCTAACTAATCTTAAATCAAAGAATGTAATTACTCCAAGGAGTATTATAGAACCTATAAATCCAAAATTATTAGAGAATACTGCAAATATAAAATCTGTTTGTGGTTCAGGGAAATATATAGGTGTATTATTTAATCCATATCCAATTAAACCACCGCTACCAATAGCTGTAATTCCATTTTCAAGTTGATATCCGCTGCCACTTGACCAATCTAATAATCTATCAACTCTAAGGAAGAATGATGAACCAAATATTTTAATAAATAAATCGTTGTTAAGGAAGTAGGTTAATAAAACTACACCAACTGCAAGTCCAAATATTCCAAATACTAATATAAACCATCTATATCTAATACCTGAAATAAATAACATTACAAAAGTAATAAGTAGATATATTAACACAACACCTGTATCTGGTTGTAAGAATGTAAGTATAGATGGTATACCTACAATAATTGCTACTTTAATTAAAAATATAAATTCTTGTTTTATTGTAGGTTCATTATGTTTTTCTTTAAAGTCGTTAATCATTCTACCAAGAACAATAATCATTATTATTTTCATAAATTCACTAGGTTGAATATTACCAATACCAGGTATTCTAAACCAACATCTAGCATTATTTATATCAGCTCCAAAAAATAAAACAAGTATAAGTGATGATATTCCGGCTATATATAATATCCATGCATTTTTATAAAGAAACTTATTACCGAGAAACATAACAAGTCCAATTAAAATAAATCCAACTACATACCACAAAATCTGTTTAAAAACTAAATTAGTTTCAGCTGTAAGAAGTTTTTGTGCACTCCCAATAGTAACAATACTAATAATTGCAAATAAAATAATACAAACAAGAATACTTATATCAATTTTAAACTTTGAATTATTTCTCATATCATCACCATTATTATCTTACACTTTTTTTATAATTTATACAATAAAAAATAAGATATTTATTTTTTTTTAAAAGTATAGTATAATTAAATAGGTGATAACATGGAGTTTAGATGGGAATACATTTTGATAATTGCAATTTGTTTAGTAATTGCAATCGCAATAACACGTTCAAAGAAAAAAGATTTTAAATTAGAAGCTAATAAATTGATAATGTTATTAGGTGGTAAAGATAATGTTATTGATTATGAGTTTAATAAATCTAGATTTATAGTTAATTTAAAAGATGTATCAAAAGCTAATAAAGAAGGAATACAAAGAATGGGCGCTCAAGGAATAGTTGAAATTGATAATCAATTAAAAATAATTTTAGGTGAAGGCGCTAAACAAATTAAGAAACATATAAATGACTTAAAGTGATAAATTTCATCACTTTTTTTCATTTTTCGACATTATTCGACAAAACTATTTGATATATTTATTTTGGTGATAAAATGAATCTATTTCAAATAATATTTTTAGATGTAGTATTACTTATATTTCCAATACTAGTATATTTACTTTATTTAACAACTAATAAAAATATAAATAAAAAGTCAAAAAAACTATATTTAAGTTTAGTACTAATAACATCTTTCTTTATGCTTTATAATTATGGGGTAGATACACCTAGATTATTACCAGTACTTGTATTAAACTCAATAGTAATACTTTCTTATTTAGAAGATAGATATGTAATAGCTAACATTCTTTCAATTTTAATAATATTTATATATAAAA
>JAZRAM010000066.1:0-8164 GCA_045634565.1 Bacilli bacterium | reverse complement strand
ATAAAAATATGATATAATAAATTAAAATTTATATATGAAAGAAATAACAAGGAGTAAAAATGAATAATATTAAAAAAATTGGTGAAATTTTAGAAAAAATATTTGAATTAGAGAAACAAAACAGAGAATTAGCTGAAAATTATGCGAATGAAATGTTATATGGGCCAAATTCAATTGATTTAAATTCACAGAGATATTTAGAACAAATATTAATAAATTTCACAAGAAAAAAAGAAATAATTATACCCAAAATATATAAAGACAAAAAAAACAAATATTTATGTTTTGATATAAATAAAAATTGGAAATCAATATGGGATATAATTTTTTTAGGAGAAATTATTAGTGAAGAAATAATTCAAAATTTAAATATCAAAGTAGATATAGATGAAATAGTTGAGAAAGAAGTTATAATAGATAATTTGCCTGATGGAATAAAAAGCAAATATATAAAAAAGTTAAAACAGTCGATAAAATTAATTCAAAAATTAAAGGATTCAATTAGTCATAAAGAAAATTATAATATATGTGAAGAAATAATTGAAAATGGAAAAAGATATATAAAAATAGAAAATCTTGGTGGAGTAATTCCTTTTAAAGGGAAAATATTATTAAACTATTTAGAGGGATTTGTCAATAATAAAATTATTCCACTTATGGAGGATAAAGAAATTGCAGATAATGTAGATAAAGTGACATATCCTTTATTAGAAGAATTAGGTTATGATCCTAAAAAGATTCAAAATTTCTTTTATAGAACCGATCCAATTTTATTAAATTATATTTTAGAAAAGCTTGATAATGATTATATTAGTTTATACGAGTTGCCTGCTAAAATATATAGCTTGGATATAAAACATTTAAATGAAATATTGGAAAATGAAAAAGTTAAAAATATTAAGAGTTTGATAGGATTGCCGCAAATTGCTTTTGAAGAGATACAAAATACTTTCGAGTTATTAAAAATGGTTAATAAAGTGGAGAATTTAGTAGGACTTCCTGTAGATGTTTTTGAGGATTTAAATTTAACATTTGAATTATTAAAGCACCCAAAAGTAAAAAATCTTGATAGTTTAAAGGGCTTGCCTGGGAATTTTTTTAGGGATAAGGAGCAAGTGTTTAAAATATTAAATCATCCAAAAGTAGATCAAATAGAAAGTTTAATTTATTTTCCAGAGGATGCTTTTTCATTAGCAGAACCGTTATTAAAACTGTTGGAATATTCAAAAATAAAAAATATTAATGATTTAAAAGGATTGCCAAAAGGAGCTTTTTGGAATATAAAATTAACTAAAAAAACAATAAAAAATCAGAAGACAAAATATAAAATATATAATATGTTAGATATTGAATTTATATATTCAAAAGAAATAAAAAAACTATTAAAACATCCAAAGGTAGAAAATATAGAAAATATAAAATCTTTGCCTGCTATAGCACTAGAGAAAACAAATTTATTATTAAAGTTATTAAATCATCCAAAGGTAGAAAATATACAAAGTTTAATAAAAATAGACAATTTGTATTTTCATAGAATTGATTTATTTATAAAATTTTTAAATAATTCTAAAATAAACAAAGTTGAAGATTTGGAAGGCGTACATGGCGCTATTATAAGCGATGAATATATAAGTAATTATTTGTTAGGCAGAGTAGAAAATGTACAATGTTTAAAGGGTATAGCTTTAGGTGCATTTTTATATTCAGATGTTAATTTAAAACTATTAGAACATTCAAAAGTAAATAATGTAGAAAGTCTTAAAGGATTATCAAGAGCAATATTTGAAAACCACAAATCTACATTTAAATTGTTAGAGCATCCAAAAGTAAAAAAAATAGAAGATTTTAGAGGCCTGTCAGATGGAGTGTTTCAATATTTAGATGTAACCCTTAAATTATTGGATAATCCTAAAATAGATAATATAGATAAATTAAGGGGATTGCCATGGGAATTTTTTGCTCATTTTTCTGAAATAGAAAAAATATATTATAAATATGATTATTTTACAATTAATATATTTAAGAATATGCCTATAAAATTATATGAAAAAATAAAATTAATAAGTTCTGAAATAACTCAAAAAATACCATTAAAATCATATGAAAATATTAATTTAAATAATTTAGATAAATTATTAAAGAGAGTGGATAATAACGTTGAGAGACTTTTTGAATTTCCTGATGAATTTTTTACGTGTAATGATAGTGTATTGGAAGAGATGTTGTATACATATAATAATAATATATCAAAAAGCATATTTGGAAATTATAGCCCTAAGACAATATGTTTAATAAGTTATATGCATACAATATTAACAAGTCGCAAATTTACTAAGCTTGATGAAAGCCAAATTAAAAAATATGCAGCAGTAGAGTTAGATCGGTTTGAAAATGCAACATATATAAATTTAGATAAAAAAAATAATTTTCAAGTTCAATTTAAGGATGAAATAAATATAAATCAAAAAAAATACGATAAGATTAAAAAATATATTTGTAATGTTAAAAATATAAAAAAAATAGAATTATTGGAACAAGCAAATGAAAAAATTAAAGAAATGATAGATGATTTAAAACAAGATTTGATTATACAAAAAGGAAAAGTTATTTGCTCTGTTTTAGGACATTTAAGAAATGCTTGCAGTCATTTCTACTTTGAAGAATTAGAAAATTTAAATACTATTAGAATCTATGATATAAATGAAGAAGGTAAAAAAACTTTTAATGCTGTTTTTGATATGGAATCTTTGTTTAAATTAATAAAATCAGTTCAGAACATTGATAATGTAAATGAAATTAATGTAGATTTTTTGATTAAACAATTAAATTTAAATAAAATACAAGAACTAGAAGAAAATTATAAAAATGCAATTGAAAATACGGATTTAGAAAAATCTTTAAGTTTAAAATTTTTAGAAGATATAAAATTATATATAGAGCATTTAAAAATGTCAGATGAATCAATACAAACAAAACATAATAAAAAATAATAGAAACAAATCTATTATTTTTTATTATATTCATTATTAACTAATTTGTCATAAGGTGCTTTTTTTTCTAGTTTGTTAGAATTATCCATAATGTCTTGAACTCTATCAAAACCTTCTTCTGTTATATAAGTAGTAGAGTACCAAGAATCTGCTTCTCTATAACTTTTAATTGTTTCAGTTAAATCATTTAAAGAAGTATCTGGGAAATAATCAGTTATAATTTTAGCTAATTCTTCATCTGTATGACTAAAGGTATAATCTAGTCCTTTTTGAATAGCATTAGAGAATCCTTCTATTATATCTTTGTTATTTTCTAAATAACTTTTCTTTGTCATAAAAGTAGTATAAGGAACTTCACCACCTAATTCGCCAAGTGAAGCAACTACATAACCAAATCCTTGATTTTCAATTTGAATACTTGTAGGTGCAAATAAAGCAACATAATCACCAGTACCACCTATAAAAGCACCTGACATAGAAGCGAATGCTATAGATGTATCAAAGTTAAGATCATCTAATTCTATACCATTTTCATTTAAAGTATAAGCTAAGGTCATAGCAGGCATACCACCTTCACGACCGGCTATTATATGACTACCTTTTAAGTCTTCAATATTAAAATCTTCATTAGTTCTGCTAACAATAAAACTTCCATCTCTCTTAGTTAGCCCTGCAAAATTAACTAAATAATCTTTTTCTCCACCATTGTAAATATATATAGATTGTTCACTACCACAAAAACCTATTTCTGCATCTCCACTCATAACACTCGCTGCAACTGCATCCGCACCACTAGTAAGTATTATATCCGCATCTATTCCTTCTTCTTCAAAGAATCCTAAACTATCAGCAACATACATAGGTGTATAAAATATACTATGAGCAACTTCTGCAACTGTAATTTTAGTTAAATTATCTTCAGAGTTATCTTTACCTTTCCCCATAAATATACCAATTGTAATTAAAGCAATCAGCAATAAACAAATTAAACTACCAATAATCTTTTTCAAAAAATTTCCTCCTTGTTTCATAAATATTATATTCAATAAAAATATTTTAGTTAATAATTTCTAAAAACTATTGAATTACAAACTTATGTTTGATATAATTGATACTAGTGAGTAGGAGAGATAGTATGAATATAGAATCATTAAACAAAAAACAAAAAGAAGCGGTAATAAATACAGATGGGCCTATGTTAATACTTGCAGGAGCAGGTAGCGGAAAAACTAAAGTTCTTACTACTAAGATTGCTTATTTAATAGAAGAAAAAAATATAGATCCTTTTAATATACTAGCAATTACATTTACAAATAAAGCAGCTAACGAAATGAAAGAAAGAGTAAAGAAGATGTTAAATGAAGATTCTAATGGAATACAAATCTCTACATTTCACTCATTTGGACTTTCAATAATTAAAAGGCATTATGAAAAATTAGGATTTAAATCTAACTTTACAATTATAGATGCTGATGATTCACTTTCTACTGTAAAGAGAATATTAAAAGATATGAATTTAGATCCAAAGTTTTTTAACCCAAAAACAATAAGAAATAAAATAAGTTCAGCTAAAAATGAACTTATGACACCTGACGAACTTGACAAGTTTACTAACAACGAAATAGACGAAGTAACTGTAAAGGTATACAGAGAATATCAAAATAAATTAAAAGTAAATAATAGTTTAGATTTTGATGATTTATTAATGCTTCCAATAGTTTTATTCAATGAAAATAAAGAAGTATTAAAATATTATCAAGAAAGATTTCAATATATACTTATAGATGAATATCAAGATACAAATCAAGTACAATATATATTAACAAAGATGTTAAGTGCTAAATATAAAAATATATGTGTAGTAGGAGATCCAGATCAAAGCATATATGGATTTAGGGGTTCTAATTATAAAAATATATTAAACTTTGAAAAAGATTATAAAAATACTAAAGTAATACTTTTAGAACAAAATTATCGTTCTACTAAAAATATATTAGGTGCAGCTAACGATATAATTAAGAATAATAAAAATAGAAAAGAAAAAGAACTTTGGACAGATAATAATATAGGAGATAAAATTAAATATAAAAGATGTGATGATGAAAAGGATGAAGCACATTTCGTAGTAAGTAATGTAAAAAAACTTATGAATGAAGGTTGTCCTTTAGAAGAAATAGCTGTTCTTTATAGGACTAATGCTCAATCAAGAAATATAGAAGAAGCATTTTTAAGAGAAAATATTCCTTATAAAGTAGTAGGTAGTTTTTACTTCTATAATAGAAAAGAAATTAAAGATTTAATTAGTTATTTAAAACTTATTTATAATCCTAGTGATGATATAAGTTTGAATAGAATAATAAACGTACCTAAAAGAGGTATAGGACTTAAGACTATGGAAAACTTAACTACTAAAGCTAATATATTAAATGAAAGTTTATTTAATACTATCGATAGTGGTAAAGAATTAGAGTTTAAAAAACTTATACTTGAGTTTCAACAAATGAGTGAAGAATTATCTCTTACAGAACTTGTTGATTTAATACTTGATAAAACAGGAATAAGAAAAGAATTAGTTAATGAAGATACTATAGAATCACAAGGAAGGTTAGAAAACTTAGAAGAATTTAAATCAATAACAAAAACTTTTGAAGATAAATATGGTGTAGTATCTTTAGCAGAATTCCTAGATGAAATAAGCTTAGTATCAGATGTAGAAGAACACAAAAATAGAACTGATGTAGTAACTCTTATGACAGTTCATTCTGCTAAAGGATTAGAGTTTAATCAGGAATTCATAATAGGTCTTGAAGAAGGAATATTCCCACATAGTATGTGTTTATATGATAATAATGAAATAGAAGAAGAAAGAAGACTTTGTTATGTTGCTGTAACACGTGCTAAAGAAAAATTAACTATAGCAAATACAAAAAGAAGACTTTTATATGGACAAGATAGTTACAATCCACCAAGTAGATTCATAGGTGAAATAGATAATGAATATTTAGATAAAGAAGAAATAAAACAAAATTTAAATAGTAATTATAATAAAATATTTAAAAGTTCTAATATCAATAAATATGAACAATATACATCTGGTGAAAAAGTAATTCATGATAAATATGGTGAAGGAGTAATCATAACAGTTGAACCTTCAATACTTACAATTGCTTTTGCTCATCCTCATGGTATTATTAAAATAATGAAAGGCCATAAAAGTTTGAAAAAATTAGAAGACTAGTGATTGACTAAGTTCTTCTTTTTTTATATAATTATTAAAGGTAGGAGGATGTATATGATAATTGGTATTGATAAAAAAGAATTATTAAAACAAAGAGAACAGAAATACAATGAATATGCAATACTATTAAATAGTAGTAATCCTTCTAGTGAAGAATTAAATGCTTTAAAATCAGAATTAAAATATTTAGATGATCAACTAAGTAGAATTACAGGTTTAAATGAAAAGAAAAGATTAGAACAAGTAAAAAATAAGAAATCTGGTATAGAAGAAAAGAATAAAGATAGTTATTATGCATTTAAAGAAAAGTATAAAAAGATATGTAATATGAAATTAGCTACTACTCGTATAATAGGTATAATAAGTGAATTACAAAAACTAGAATACATAGAAGATAAAGTTATGAAGAAGGTTGCTTAATGGAAGTACAAAAAGAAGCCTTTAGTGGTTTAATGGAATATTACAAACTTTTACCTAAAGAAACAAAAAGAAAAGAAATAATAGACGAATTAGAAGAACTTATTTCTAATTATTCTAAAATATGTACTCAGTTTGGCGTTATGCCTAATATGATGCTTAATAAAGAAATGCTTAATATAAATAGAAAAAATATTACAGAAGATGAATTTCTTCATGCTTTATTTGCTTATTTAAACACACTTCAAGACATAAGCGCACAGTTTATAAATAAGATGAGTGATACATTAGAAAAAAGATAAAAACATATTTAAAAAGATATGTTTTTTTGTTATACTTAATATGGTGATAAAAATGGATTTGATAATAGGTTCACATGTATCTTTTAAAAAAGATACTCAATTATTAGGTAGTGTAGAAGAAACATTAAAATATAATGCGAATACATTTATGTTTTATACAGGAGCCCCACAGAATACAGCTAGAATACCTATAGATAATGATTTAACCACTAAAGCACAAGCCCTTATGAAAGAAAAAAATATAGATATAAAAAACGTAGTAGTTCACGCTCCATATATTATAAATCTAGCTAACTCTAATAATTTTGATTTTAATGTAAGATTTTTAAAAGAAGAAATAAGTAGAGTAGAAAGTTTAGGTGTAGATAAATTAGTTTTACACCCAGGTAGTCATGTAGGACTTGGAGTAGAAGTAGGTATACAAAATATAATAGATTCTATAAATGTATCTTTAACTGAAAATACTAAAGTAACAATCTGTTTAGAAACTATGGCCGGTAAAGGTAGTGAAGTAGGTAAGTCTTTTGAAGAAATAAAGTCTATTATAGATGGGGTTAAATATAAAGATAAAATAGGTGTTTGTATGGATACATGTCACTTGAATGATGCAGGATATGATTTAAGTGATTTTGATAGTATATTAGAAGAATTCGATAAAATAATAGGGTTAGATTACTTAAAAGTAATACATATAAATGACTCTAAAAATGTAATGGGTGCTCATAAAGATAGACATGATAATATAGGTATAGGAAATATTGGATTTGATAATTTAATTAAAATAATATATCACGATAAATTAAAAGGAATTCCTAAAATATTAGAAACTCCATATATAGAACAAAATCCTCCATATAAAGAGGAAATAGAAATGATAAGAAATAAAAGTTTTAACAATAATTAAATAGAGGATATTCTAAAATAAATATCCTATATATCTGTTTTTGTAGTACAAATATAATTCTTTAACTTTAATAAATGCCTCAGTATTGATATTATTTTGAACTAAATTTAAATACTTATCTTCATTAACTAAAATATCTTCAAAATTATTTTGAACTAAATTAAGTAAGTATTCTAATTCATTTTGATTTAAACTAATATCATTTTTAACTGCAAACTCTCTTAAATTTTGAATAGTTAATTTATCAATATAATTTTTGATTAAACTTTTCATATATTCACCATTATAATATATGATTAAATAAAATAATAAT